>JAGGYH010000011.1 GCA_021162615.1 Candidatus Aminicenantota bacterium | reverse complement strand
TGGCCATGGTGCTGATACGGTTCTGGCACTCTATGAATATTTCCTTCGTTTTTTTATCCTCGGCCTTCGCAGATTGAAGGCGGAGCAGGCTCGATACGATCTGCATGTTGTTTTTCACCCTGTGATGGATTTCCCGCAGCAGCACTTCTTTTTCCTTGAGTGATGCTTTTATTTGCTCCTCCGTCTTTTTTCGCTCGGTTATATCCTGCATGACTGAAAGAAATCCATTTATAGAGGGCTTATCAAGACAGTTAGTGCCAATGCCTTCGATTACTCGCCAGGTGCCGTTTTTATGCTTGCATCGACACTCTACTTTTGTAGGCTTATCAGGCTTCTTGTATGCCTCCTCAAAACCCAAAGAAACCTTTTGAAGGTCATCCGGATGGACAAAGTCAACACTCGGCCTGCCTATTACTTCTTCGGGTTTGTATCCCAGAATCCTCTGAATGGATGGGCTGGTATATGAAATAACTCCTTCGGAATCAACAATCTGAATAATTTCTGATATATTTTCTATCGCAGTTTTGTATTTTTCCTTATTTTCTTTAAGAGTTTCTTCTGCTTGCTTGAGATCTTCTTCAAGTTTTTTCTGTGTGGCAAACTGCCGGCGGAGTTTAACTAGCTCCACTCCGATAAAAAAATATCAAAAGACTTGTATTATTGTCAATTTAATATTCGAGTTTGTCCCAAAGTGACGTGAAAGAGGTTGACATGGATATAAAAAAAGGGCTGCAACCTTTAAAGAATCTAACTTCAAAAAAGGAGGAAGTAGCCCTATGGACGAACTCGAAATCAAGATCGTCCTTTCTTATAAAATACCCGAAAAAGGCCTCACACTCAATGGAATTTTGCGTGATCTTCAGGAGGATCAAAACGAACTGATGAAAAATATCATTAAAATGATTCTCAACGCTTTGGAAGCGGCAGTGGGGCAAGCGATTCATCTTTCCTTTTTCTTGTCCATTTTTAGGTGCTTTATTTTAGCATTAGCAAAAGATGGAGGGCTTATTGCGCTCCATCACGGTTAGATTTTAAATGAATTGACAGAGAAGATACCAGGGCGGTTGATGCTCAATACCGCCTTTTCCGTCATCTTTTTTCATCTATGCTTATTATCCTTAAGTTCGGAAAACGGATTTTGGCGTTAGTCTTTCCTTGGTATCCATATTGGCATAACCGAATCCTTTTTGATAGATGACCTTACCAGCTTCCGCAACCAGAACTGTACCATTAAAAATTCCTTGTTCATGATAGAATTTGAGAAGGGAATCAATCTTTGCAACTTTTTGCTCTTGTTCCGGAGTTAATGTAATCTCTGATTTCATCGATAAAGTGCTGGAAGAGCAAAAAAGAAATATAATTCCAATCAAGACACCAGCATTAAAAGCCCAAATTCCAAGCCTCGACCGTAAGGGAGGGGACAAAAACAAAGATTGTGTCCGATGTTTCACACTTTTGATGCGGGCATCGATCAACAAAGATTTCCGATTTAAGCGTTTGTAAAGCATAATTCAGTCCTTTCGAAGCTAAAAATTTACCAAGTTCAACTTGGACTGTAAAGATTTCTCTTTTCCAGGGCGATGTTCCTGCAGATTTATACGAAAGATCGGATTTTACAGATCAGAACAGCAGAACTGTCTTCAACAGCATCCACAAGCCCTATAAAAAAGCGGGTCAGAACCGATTAAATAAATGATATTAAAGCAATTTGGCCCCACTAACGTTTTTACTGCTTGCCATGCAAGAAGGCCTCTTGCACGGCAAGTAACGTCTTTATTATAATATATTAAAATATGGCAAGGCGGATTATTTTAGGATGCGTTTATTTTGAAGAGGAGAAGAGAAGATGATTCCTGATATTTTTAAAACTCGTAAAACTTGTTTATTTCTTATCCTAGTTACGATTTTGATCGCCTGTTCTATTCAAGGAAAAGCTGAGCACGCAAAGTCGAAGATCGATCCGACAACCTTACTCTGGTATACCCATCCTGCTGACAAATGGGAAAATGCACTTCCCGTGGGGAACGGACGCTTGGGAGCGATGGTCTTTGGTCGACCAGATGAAGAACGCATCCAGATAAATGAGGAAACGTATTGGTCTGGAGGACCTTATAATCAAACTCACCCTGGAGGCTGGAAGCATCTGTCTTCTATCCAAAAATTAATTTTCGAAGGTCAATACATAAAGGCTCACAAATTATTCGGCCGACACCTCATGGGTTATCCGATTGAGCAACAGAAGTACCAGTCTTTAGGTAATTTAATCTTGAAATTTGCCGCGAAAGAGCCTCAAATATCTGGTTACAGACACCAACTTGACTTAGACCAAGCATTAGTTTCAACAGAGTACAAACTGGATGATATTCACTTCAGGCGTGAAGTTTTTGTTTCACCCGTAGATCAGGTGATTGTTATCCATCTGGAAGCACGTCAGCCGGGTTGCCTGTCTTTTGATGCGCAGCTTCGAGGTTGCCGGAATCAAGCTCATTCAAACTACGCCACTGATTATTTTCAGATGGACGGCTATGGTTCGGATGGACTGATTCTCACTGGCAAATCAGCTGATTATCTTGGAGTGCAAGGAAAGATCCGCTATGAAGCCAGGCTTAAGGCTGTTCCTGTGGGAGGAAAGGTAAAAGTTGAAGATGACCATTTAATCATCCAGGATGCGGATTCGGTTACTCTCTATATTGCGGCCGCCACCAATTTTGTCAATTATAAAGATGTAAGCGGCAATCCCCATGATCGGGTGGATGAAGTCTTTAAAAAAATCGAGGGCAAATCTTACGACCGGATAAAGAAAGGCCATGTTCGAGAACATCGACGCCTTTTTTGCCGCCTGAAAGTTGATTTTGGTTCAACTCCCAACTCGTTTTTACCCACGGATGAAAGATTAAAACGCTTCGATGGAAAGAACGATCCTAACCTGGCTGCTCTTTGTTTGCAATTTGGCCGATATCTATTGATCTGTTCCTCAAGACCTGAGACACAACCGGCTAATCTTCAAGGGATTTGGAATGAGGATATGAATCCGGCGTGGGACTCCAAATATACAACTAATATTAATACTGAAATGAATTACTGGCCGGCAGAAGTGGGCAACTTAAGTGAGTGTGCTGAGCCCCTCTTTCGAATGATTGAGGAGCTTAGCGACCAAGGTCAAGATGTAGCCCGCGAGCACTACGGAGCCAGGGGATGGGTTTTTCATCAAAATACTGACCTCTGGCGAGTAGCAGCCCCGATGGATGGGCCTAATTGGGGAGCCTTTACGACCGGAGGAGCCTGGTTATGCACTCATCTTTGGGAGCATTATCTTTTTACCGAAGATAAAGAATTTCTGACTCATTACTATCCTTTCCTGAAAGGAAATGTCACCTTTTTTCTGGACTTTTTGGTTGAGCATCCCCGATACGGGTGGCTGGTGACCAATCCATCAACTTCTCCCGAAAACTTTTCCGGGCGAGCGGATAATATTCCTTTTTATGATGAAATTACCTGTTGGATGAGTCCAGGAACGACTATTTGTGCCGGCTCGACAATTGATCTGCAAATCTTAAGGGATTTATTCAGCTATGTCGCCTGGACGGGGGAGATACTTGATGTCGACCAAGATTTCAGGCAAAAAGTATTATCCACCAGGGATCGCCTCGCCCCGATAAAAATCGGCCGGAAGGGAGATCTTCAGGAATGGTTGGAGGATTGGCCTCAGAAAGAGAAAAGTCATCGCCATATCTCTAACCTTTACGGTCTTTTTCCTGGCAATCAGATTTCGGCCCGCCGCACTCCTCGACTGGCTGAAGCCGCCAAGGTTGTTCTTGACCAACGAGGGCTTCAAGGCAACGGCTGGTCTTCGGCGTGGAAGATGGCTTGCTGGGCTCGTCTTTATCAGCCCCGGAAGGCATTGGAAAACTTTGTTTATGCAATCAGAAATTACACCTTCCAGAATTTATTTTCCATATGTTCAAAAGCGCTTCAGGTTGATGGAAGTTTTGGAGTGGCGGCCGCGATCATGGAAATGTTGCTCCAATCGCATGAGGGAGAGATAAATTTATTGCCTTCGCTTCCTTCGTGCTGGTCAAAAGGCTTTATTGAAGGGATCATCGCTCGAGGAGGATTCGAACTGGAAATTTTCTGGGAGGAAGGCATACTAAAAGAGGCTGTTATTACTTCTAGATCAGGGAAGACGTGCCGGGTGAGAACCGGAACGCCGGTCGAAGTTTTAAAAGGAAGTCAAAGTATTCTGGTAAAAGAAGAGGAAGGAGTCGTTTCTTTTGAAACATCAAAAGAAGAAAAATACAGGATTATTCCCAAATCGGCAAAAACTCCCTGAGGATGCCTGACCGAATCCATCCTGACCTGTTCATAAAAAGGCCTCACTGACGGCTTCTGAGGACACCAAAACTTCCTTATAAGCCACATGAGGTGGAGGAGGTTTATTGGCCGCAAAGGTCTGAGCTACATCCAGTCCATTTCTAGATCTTCCATGTTGAAAGATAGAAAGATGATCAATTCTGAGATTCAAAAAATATTCCATTCCTCATATGAGATTAAAATGTCAGGAGATGTTCATGCTTTAACTCAGTTTGAGTTTCGCTATAAAACAACTTCCGGTTCCTTAGATATGCTGAAATTTGAAATAAATTATCTGAAAAGAATCACTCTCCTACCTCCCCAAATTATGAGAACCAATCTCTTTAATCAGAGCACTGAATTTTTATGTCTAGACTTTTTGGAACTCCTGGCAACCAAGATCATTGCACTTCTTAATAGATATACCCCTAGAGATTTATATGTTATCTTATCCTTAATTCCCGGTCTCTATTTTTGACATCGTATTTCAACTGGATAAGGTGCCAGTCCTTCATGTCAGGAAAAACAAACTCCAGTTCTGTTAGCGAAGGTTTTTAGAGCTTTTTCCTTTGTTCAGCTTTACTGCCCATCGTGCACATAAAAAATAGGATGAGTCAACTTTAGTCATAGATAGGATAAGAGGTTGATGAGAAAAATCTAAAATCTAGAGGAAATCTCTTAAAAAATCCAGCTTTTTTGTTCAGGACAGCTTTAAAAAAGGTTTACTTCAAATTTCAAGTAATCGTTGATTTAACTAGACTTAACCCATCCTCTACTTTCTACGGCATGAGCGACCCTTTTAACGGCGATAACATAAGCGGCGTCTCTGGGATAAAAATTTTCTTTTTCGGCCAAATCCGCTACATCATTGAATGCATCGATCATGATTTTTTCTAATTTTTGTAGGACTTCATCTTTTGGCCAATAGTAGTTCATATTATTTTGGACTTGTTCAAAATAAGAGACAGTAACCCCCCCCGCATTGCACAGAAAATCAGGTATAAGGTAAATATTTTTTTCTTTAATGACTTTATCTGCGGCAGGGGTTGTAGGCGTGTTAGCTGCTTCAGCATAAATCTTTACATTATTAAAATCAATTTCGTTGACATTATCACCGTGAACAGCTGAGCCCAGTGCGGCTGGCATTAATACAGTTACTGGCTTTGTCAACCAGGCATCTGCGTCTTCCTGTTTCCAGCCAAAAGACTCCGCTTTCTTTTGATCTATAGTTCCGAATTTATCAAGGGTACCTGGCGCAAAGAGATCTTCAGGATTTATTCCGTCTTCACAGCTATAGGTATAAGCTTTTTTATCATTGGCGTCCCAACAGGAAATAGCAACGACTTTTCCGCCGTATTCAGAAAATTTTCTCAAGGCATAGGAAGCAACATTCCCGGCCCCCTGAATGGAAAGAGTGGCATCCTTAAAATTAATGTTCATTCTTTTTAAGGCTTCCCTGACACAGTAGATAGCGCCAAAACCAGTAGCTTCCATTCTTCCCAGGGATCCACCAACGCCTACAGCTTTACCAGTGACAAATCCCGGTTTCCGGCTTCGGGCAATGGTGTCATATTCGTCCATAATCCATAACATATCCTGGGGATTGGTTGCAACGTCAGGAGCTGGCACATCCATTTCAGGACCTACAAAATCGTAAACTTTTCTTACCCAGCCACGACAAAGTTTTTCTGTTTCACGATCGGAGAGTTCTCTGGGATTACAAATCACACCGCCTTTTCCTCCTCCTAAAGGAATATTGACAACAGCGCATTTCCAGGTCATCATCATAGCTAATCCTCGAACCATATCGATGGTTTCATCCGCTGCAAATCTCAATCCTCCTTTTGCGGGGCCCCGAGCCGTGGAATGCTGAACGCGGAATCCTGTAAAAGTTCTTGTGTTGCCGTTATCCATTTCGACTGGGATACGGACCCGAATTTCCCTTTCCGCTTCTCTTAAAAATTCACGGGTTGGTTGGCTTAAACCGCACTTTTCTGCGTTAGAATCAAATTGTTCTTGAACGATTTTAAAAGGATTCATTTCTTTGTCTTTCGACATTTAAAGCCTCCATTATAAATTATATTAATTATATATGATGCGAGCACCTTCAGGGCGAGCTAAATGATGATAATCTGCCCACTCAGTTAAAATAATTAAACTCAGAAGGTGAACAAATGAATTATATGGAAATTTTCCGTCACAAGCAACCATTAAACACTTCTCTAAAAAGACTATCCCTGCATGAGGGGCAGGTCCTCTATCAATACGGAAAGCACGGCTCTGAGACAGAGTCTATGGATTACCCCTGATTAGATCAGGGATAAGCCTGGAGCTTATAGCCCGGGTGACCTCTATTCTTTCTGAACCTCTATTCCGCTAATTTTCTGATGTTCTCTCTTTTTCGTGGTTTTCTTGTTTGCTTGTACTTTATTTTATGTTGGGTGATGATTTTCCCTCAATTTCATCTTCTCTTTTTCCTTTTTTAGAGGTTTTTGTATCCTGCCTGGCCGCTGGCGTATGTGCTGATGAAGAGGTGGATACAAAGCTATTCCTACCACACCCGCATATGGATGTTTTTCGGCGCAGGGATCATCGCCTTGCTCATAGCGCTTTTTACAGTGAGCTGCCAGTCCATAAAAGCCGCTTTGAAAAATCCGGTCGAGTCGTTGAAGTATGAATAAAAAAGTGTTTTTGGATAGTGCAGGTTAGTTAGAAACCCTCTTTTTCACAGAATTTTTAAAATGGATGTAAACTCTTTTGCCTTTTTAAGCGTCTTAATATATATTTAAATTATTTAATAATATGGGTAAAACTTTGAATCAACACCAAAACAGAAAGCCTTCAGGAGAAGGGATATGGCTTTTTTAACCAAACTAGAGGAGCTCTTCATGCTGGCTGTGTTCCATCAGAACGGCCCGGCCAGCTTGATGGATATCCGCAGGTACCTGCTCGATAAGACAGGAAAAGACTGGGCCATTGCCTCACTCTATATGGCCCTGGATAAATTGAAAAGAAAGGGCTTTATTGAAAGCTTCAAAGGAGACCCCAAACATGTCCGGGGAGGCAAGGCCCGCAGATACTATATGGTTACAAAAAAGGGAATCCGGGTCCTTGAAGAGTCCTGGAACATGCAGAAGGGCCTGTGGAAGGATTTCATCTCTTCATTAACAATGAGCAACCAGACCGATGAATAAGAAAGCCTGCCCCCCGAAGAAAGCCTTGAATTTTCTTCTGGGGTTTATGGATCAGGAAGAGCAGGAGAGTTTCAAGGAATATGTATCATCCGTATACGGAGAGATTCTTGGTACCAAAGGACCAAGGGCCGCTCGTCGCTGGTTTTGGGGTCAGTTCATCCGTTCCTTACCTAAGCTGGTCATCACTTCTATGCAAGGAGGTCTTAACATGCTTTTAAACTATCTGAAAGTAGCCATTCGGAATATGACGAGAAAGAAACTGATGACATTTATCAATATCAGCGGCTTGATTCTTGGGGTAAGCTGCTGCCTCCTGGCGGTTCTTTATGTATCCGATGAGCTTTCTTATGACAGATTCCATGAAAATCAGGATACGTTATTCCGTGTCACGCGGGTTTTATATGATAATTCTGATGGGAGCATTCGGCATCGTGATCCGGATATGGTGCCGGCCATGGCAAAGGATTTGACAGGATTCTTTCCGGATATCAAGTATCAAACATTATTTGCTCCCGGTACAGGTGTCGTCCGGTATCAGGATAAGATATTTCGTGAGCGCATTCATCTTGTAAATGCTCCTTTTTTTCAGATGTTCTCGTTTCCTCTTCTTAAAGGAAACCCTGAATCAGTTCTTTCCTCCAGGAATGACATTGTTCTTACAAAAAGCTGTGCTGAAAAGTATTTTGGAAACAGGAATCCGGTTGGGGAAACAATGCAGGTCACTTTTGGAAAGGAAACGAGAGATTTTATTGTGACAGGAGTTTCGGGAGATCCGCCAAAGAACTCATCCATCCGATTTGAAATCTTGATTCATATATCCAACCTGCCGTGGGCATACGGCCTGCCGGATCTTTTACAAACTTATGCAGCAGGCTGGTGGGGCACTCCGATATTCGTTCAATTGAAAGAGGATGTGTCAGCCGCACGGATAGAACAAAGATTTCATCCATTTACGCGGCAATATTTTGCCTCGAACATTGAAAGATGGAGGGCCCAAGGCTGGTCCCGGGAGGGCAATCCTTTTTCCTTCTATCTTCAACCGATAAAGGATATTTATCTCGATATCGGCGTGTACCATGGCAGGGGGATGGCCTCCATATATATCCTTATGGGCATTGCCGTCATGGTTCTGCTCATTGCATGTATAAATTTTACAAACCTTAGTTTAGGCCTGTCCTCAACGCGTTTAAATGAGATCGGGATACGAAAAGTGCTCGGTGCCGGGATTTACCGTGTGATGTACTTGATCATGAAAGAGTATATGATTTTAGTCGCTTTCGCCAATGTGATAGCCTGGCCCCTCGTATGGATCATTATGCAAAAAGTATTACAGAATTTCCCTTACAGAATCGGTATCGGGATAAAATACTTTCTTTTATCCGGAGTGATTTCAATGGCTGTAGCGATGGCTACGGTTCTCTTCCTGGTCATCAAAGCGGCCGCTGTCAATCCAGTGGAATGTTTGAGACATGAATGAAAAGGCTGTCCGGTCCAAATGGGGGCTGGAACTCAATTATCCGAATTAACCAAAAAAAGAGATCTTCTTTTCTATTACTATATGATCTCCAGTTCATCCTTGCCGGGGAGCGGGGGAAATTTGGCGTGAGGTTCCTGCTGGTACCAGACAGCTACGGATGAAATATCATCCTGGAGAGGAAGGTACCGCCCTCCTGAGCGCCATCCCAATGCCTGTATTGTAACCTTCAGGTCTTCCTCGAACCGCACGGGATCCATGATGTGCCAGCGGTAGAGCCCGAAGCGCTGCTGGGATTGCCACATCCCGTCAGGTGTTATGACTTGAGGCATTCCGGCATAGGGCGTTGTGAATTCCTTGTATTTCCCTTTATTTGTGAAACAGTATGAGCCGCAGAAATAGTCCTCTGTCCCTGTGCCGCAGATGGTCGGGAACTTTTTATCTCCATCGATAAAAAATTTGATCTCCCCTTCTCCCCACCAGCCTGTGTTGTTGGACTGCCAGCATATATAGGTCCCCACATAGTGTCCCCAGCCTTTGATCCCGTCCACAATGGTGTAGTCGGATTTATACGGAAGAGGATTGGTGCGCCGGAACTGGGCGTGAAAATAAGCGGCATCCTCAGGCACATCGGTCAGAGTGTAGTTTACCTGATAATAGAGAGTCATCTTTTCATCATTTATGTTCTCCATGGTGATCTTGCAGGATTTGCGGAAAGGCATGACCCAGTAGGAGTTCAGACCGCTGCCCGGATTCACACAGATAGGAAGAGATGAGACCTGAGCAAACTCTCCCCATCCGCAGGCAAAAAAGTCGCCTACCGGGACTTCAACAGAGGGTTCTTTCTCTCCGTCCCAGTAAAACCGCAGTATGGAGAACCGCCATTTTCCGGAAGGAGTCATCCATATCTGCTGGATGGCACCCGGGCCCTGGATTTCAGCCAGCACAAAGGTCTCCTTCGGCTGGATTTGGATAAAGGGAGAGACCTTCCATCCCTGCCCCAGGTCCCGTGCCGCATTCTTGGCTAGTCCGTCCACTGACATGCCCCCTTTTCCTTTTTCGCCTGTAAAGTTTTCAGGACTTATGGAACGGGATTTGGCATGGGACAATCTGGCCAGATTGCCCAGATTCAAGTACAGTCCGTTGAAGATTTTTTCTTCGGCTGCGTAAACAAACAGAGTGGCAAGCACAAAGAAAATAGTGACTTTGACCCATGATTTTTTCATATATGCCCTCCTAAACAATATATCAAATCCTTTTTGGTAAAGTATATGTTTGCTGTCTCGGTGTGTAAAGCGAAATGTGGAGAAGCCGGTCAGCTGCACAGCGCCTAAAAGGATTATCCCTCTTATAAAGTTCCGAAAACTCGTGATGAAGCTTGGGGCCAAGTAAAGGGAGAATCTAATTATTCGGATTTTGTAATTCCTTCCTGATTCCCTTCGCTACGAATAAAGGGGAAGGGGGATGTTCTCAAACAGAGATTATCTTCATTCATAGTGGTACCTGAGCTGGGCAATGAACAGATGATCTTCCTTGACCTTGTAGACGATACGATGCTTCTCGTTTATTCGTCTGGACCAGTAACCGGAGAGAGCATGCCTCAGAGGCTCTGGTTTGCCTTTCCCTTTGTAAGGTTCTCTGCAGATGTTTTTGATAAGCCCATTGATTCTCTTAAGGATCCGCCTGTCTGTTCTCTGCCAGTAGAGGTAATCTTCCCAGGATTGAGTGGAAAAAATGATTATCACTCAATCAGTTTCCTTTCAGTCCCTCTGCCTTGTTCCAGCTCTTTTATCGATTCCAGCAGCCTTTGAGTGTTGTGCGGGCTGCGGAGGAGATAAGCTGTTTCCTCCATGGATTCATAATCTTCCAGAGAGACCATGACAACGGCTTTATCCCGGCGCTTGGTAATGATCAAAGGATCGTGGTCTTCGCAGACTTTCTCAATTATGTCGGACAGTTTTTCCCTAGCCTCGGTGTATGTTTTTGATTTCATGTTATGTACATGATAATGTACAGAATGTATTTTGTCAATACAAAGCAGGATTTAATGAAGGGTTTTTATCTCTTTATTCCCGATGGAGCGCTTTGACGACATCTTGAATGGTGGTCAGGACAGCAAAACCGTACGAGAGATTCAACAGGGATGCTTCATGCATTGACTGTTTAAATGTCGCGGTTCCGTCTTTTACAAAAAAGACCTCGAAACCTCTCATGAACGCGCTTCGGGCCGTTGTCTCGCAGCACAGGTTTGTCAGCACTCCGCAGATAACGACCTGTTGAACGCCTTTTGTATGCAGTATCTCTTGGAGATCCGTATTGAGAAAACCATCGTATTGATGCTTTATCACAGTAGTGCCTTTACCGGGTTCAAGAACCTTTGTCACTTCACTCATGGGATCTTCTTCTCTGATCTGTTCGCTCCACCAACGAAGCATGAGATTGTCTTTCTCTTCAGAATCTATATGGCGTGTGAAGATTATGGGGAGACTGTTCCGGCTAAAAGAGTCAACTAAAATCTTCAGTTTTTCAGCTAGCTTGTCCGAGCCGGGAACGAAAAAGCTGCTTTCCGGGTCACAGAAATGACGCTGCATATCTATGACGAGCAGAGCCGCCTTGTTCTTTTGGATCTTGAAATTTTCACGCATTTTTTTTCCTCCCGGATAATCAATCTGGATATTGTAGGGTAAATCATGGCATCAAAGGATGTCAAGTTGAAGGGAAAAAACAAATCCCTACTCATAGCGCAGCGCTTCGACGGGATTGGTGCGGGCGGCCTTGAGAGCCTGCCAGCCGACCGTTATTCCTGCCAAAAGCAGAGCCGAGACCCCAATAGATAGAAATATTTCGATCCCCGGTGCTGTGCGGAAAGCCAACCCTTTTCCTTCGAACGAAGTATACCAATTTTCGGTCTCTGTTGAGAATGAAGGATAAAACGCCAAGCTTCTGAGAGGTTTAGCTGCGGTTGAAGCCGGGGATTTCCGTCAAGTTACCGTTTATGTTTCTGTTGACGATAGTAGTGTGGATTAAGCAACCGTGACTTTACAAAAGATAAGAATCTCGTTTTTCTGTTGGTGATGGTTTTCGATTAATTTCACCAAATTCCCATCCTCTAAACGACTTCATCATTAATAATAAACACAAAAAACACGTCTGGTCAACAAGAAACCCCCAGAAAAGAGAGAACATCAGGAAATCAGCGCAATGGAGGCTTATAAAGAATAGAGATCTCCCTTTGCCCCTGAACAAGGGGATTAGAATATCATATATATTCTGATAGTTCCTCAGCCGCCATAGAGAGCTGAGCTTGAAGAGGCGGTGGCCGGGTGGCCTTAAAAGTCAGATTAAGATGTTTGATGATCTTATCTATGACTTTGTGATCTTCAACAAATGAGATAATTCGCATGGTTCCCCCGCCTTCCCCAAATCGGTTTCCTCAAATTCATATTCCCTTTTCCCTTCCTCGATTTTGGAAAAGTCCAGGATTTTTGTGACAAGGCGCGCCGATCTGTCCGCATCCTGGGTGATAACAGAAAAGTACTGCTTCATCCTGTCGGAATCCTTGACTTTTCCATCCCGCAGTCTTTCGGCCAAGGATTTTATCGATGTGAGGGGGCTTTTGAACTCATGGGAGACCGAAGAGACAAAATCCGATTTGAGTCTGAGAACCGCCATTTCCTGGGCTATGGTTCTGGATATGAGGACAGCACCAGAGATGAGGACAACGACCAGAGTGATGATGGTCCAAAAATAAAAACTGCGTTTTAAATCGAATGCGCCTGAAGCCTCTCCTCCGAGGGGAAAATATCGATTCTCCAGGGAGGAAAGCTGTCTTCGAAAAATTCCGTTGACGTTGGCGGTTCTGTCGATAAATTTTTCTCCCCCAGGAGAATTTTTCCTGAAAGATGGGAAATGACAACTTGCGAAGGATGACTGAATGGAATGCTCTCGATGACCTTGGGGATGACATACTCTATCAGGTACGGCTCATTGATTTTAATCCCCAACAGACCAACTGGACGATTTTCTAAGGAATCAGGAATATGGACAGCCAATATGAGGTAATTCTGGGTGTTTATGGTCTTTTGGTATTGAAGACAAGCGGAGCTGAAAGCTTGTGTATTTTGTCTTGCAAGAAGATCGGGAACGATCTCCTTTCTAATATGCTCGACAACCGCCCACTGTTCCAAACCTTCCTGATGCAAGGTTTTCAAACGGTCGTAATCCTTTTTGTATTCATCAAGCGACGCCCCAGGAATGTTTTTTGGAACACCTTCACGAATAGAATCTCCAACAAGGGCAGCATAAATCTTGAATTGGGCTTCTTTCAGGGGCCACTGCAGGGTGAGGATGTCTCTGTACAGGTCGAAAAATGTCTGCAAAGATGTTTGGCTTTCGCCCAATTCGTGATAGCAGCTTGCCATCTGCAATTGGCTGATAAGAGCCAGCGGCAGGCCTGTGGAGGATAGACTTTTGGGATAATCATCACGAATCCTCTTGTAATTGCGGATGGCACCTTTGTAGTCTTCAGCTTTCATAGAACACCGGGCCATGTTGGTCAGCATCCTGGCCTTGAAGTTTGTATTCTTAGACCAGTCAAAAAGATTTCGATATAGAGAAGCAGCACTTGTGTAATCTTTCTGATTGAATTCATAGTTTTCAGCTCTTTTGAGTCTCTCCTGGAGCATTCCTTCTGAGCCCGATTCGTAAGAAGACGGAACAACAAAAGGCTCTGGCTGGAATAAAGGAAATAACGGCTCTTCCCCCTTATAGGCGACAAACACTTGATCCACCAAGGTATTCCCTGCCAATTCTTCATCCAAAATATCTCTAAGGCCAGCAACACTTTTTTGCTCAAAAGTGTTCGATTGAGCCAGACTTAGAAGAATGGAGCCCAATTCCTCGAGATAAGAACTGATCTGAGATTTCAGGTTCTCGGCCACCCTCCTGTTTTCATTCTCCACCTGCTCGGCCAAGCGGAACCTCTCATTTCGAATGGCCCTGATGCCGAAGACACTAAGGGAAATGGAGGGGATAAAAATGGTCAGGCAGAAAATGAGGATCAGCTTTTTCTGTCTTTTGACGGCAAGTTTCAAATTCTCGAGCATATCAGTTCAAACAGACCTCGGTATTCCCCTCATTGTCATACCTAAATCTGCTGACTTAAACGTTAAGGAAGTATGAAGATTCTGTCAAGTTATATGGAGAAGAAACCGCACCTTTTTACCCTTGATATTTGAAAGCCATAACATAAAATAACCCTTGTTATTTGAAAGCAATTTGTCTAAAATGGGGATGAAGAGGAAATAGACAAATGAAAAGATTCATTGAAGATAGCCTGTTGGAGTGGAAAGAATCAGCCCGGCGCAAGCCCCTGATTGTGAGAGGAGCCCGTCAAGTGGGAAAGACCTATTCTATTCAAAAATTTGGCAGATCTTTTTTCCCTAGATTAATTACAGTGGACCTAGAAAAAGAAAGAAATCTTCATGGCGTTTTCGAAGTCGATTTAAATCCTACCAGGATTATTTCTGAGTTAGAAATATTTTTAAATACGAAGATCATTCCAACAGAAAGCCTCTTATTTATAGATGAGATTCAAAGCTGTCCGCGGGCAATCATGGCCCTCAGATATTTTTATGAAGAGATCCCTGAACTGCATGTCATTGCCGCTGGTTCCCTCATGGAGTTTTCCATGAAGGATATTTCTTTCCCCGTTGGTCGGATTCAATTTCTTGACATGAATCCCTTAACATTTCCGGAGTTCCTCATAGCTGTCGGAAGAGAAGAGGCAGCCAATATTGTGTTATCAAAACCAAAATCCCTTTCTGCTCCACTCCACAGACTTCTACTAGATGAATTAAAAAAATACTGTTTTATCGGCGGAATGCCTGAGAGCGTCAAGGTCTATATCGATTCAAAATCTCTACAAGAGAGTTTTTTGGTTCACAGGGATCTCAACGAATCCTTCCGTCATGATTTCTCCAAATATACTCCTCGTATCGGGATAGATTGTCTTGATTCTGTTTTAATAGGGACTGCACGACATGTAGGGCAACAGATTATTTATACACATTTAACTGATCTATGCACTCATCCTACTGTAAAAAAAGCATTTTATACACTCTGTAAAGCCCGGTTGATCAGCAAGGTATCATCGGCCAGCCCTGCAGGCATGCCCTTAAAGGCCACTGCATCATTGAAGAGATTCAAAGCTATTATGGTCGATATTGGCTTATGGCAACATTTGAACGACATTGATGTCGCCAAAGAGTATCCTAAATCAGATCTTCTTTCTATTTATCAAGGAGCTATGGCTGAACAGTATGTGGGTCAGGAGATATTGGCTGCCCAGAATTCATCTTTGTATTATTGGTCCAGAAGTGCAAAAGGAAGCACGGCAGAAGTGGATTATCTTGCGGTAATCGACGGAAAAATTATCCCCATCGAGGTCAAGAGTGGACCTGCGGGTCGTTTGCGCAGCCTGCATTTGTTGTTGAATACATTCCAGAATTGCCCTTTTGGTATAATTTTTTCTTCCGCGCCTTTCTCAGAATTAAAAGATCAGAGGCTGAAGTTTATTCCCCTCTATTATGCCTATTCAATGATGAAAAGCGATTGATCTCTCCTCGAGTGTCTCTCCGGACATCATCTCAGCCCATCCTTTGGAAGGAATAAAAGGAATAAAGGGATCTTCATCTTCAATAATAAGGGGACACAAAGAGTCGGCGCTTGGCATGACAGGAGGGGCAGAAGCCTCTGGCCTTGCAGGAAAACATAACAAGTCTTTCCGCCCCGCAGTCAGGACATCTGATCCTTGCAAATCCGCACTTTGGATTGCCGAAGTCCAAGTACTTGACGTATAAACAGTCGTTTACTTGCAGAAGGAAAAACATCAATCCTTGCTCCTGTTTTGGTTTCTGACTTTGACAAACACCTTATCCTATTGGATCTTGAAGTTTTATAACCAAGGAAAAAGCAAACGGAAGGCTATGGAGTGTCTTCTTATTCGTATCTTAAGCTCTCTGCCGGATT
>JAGGYH010000112.1 GCA_021162615.1 Candidatus Aminicenantota bacterium | reverse complement strand
GTAAAAAAAAGCTAATTTACAAGTTAAAATAATTATTTACCCATACCTTTTTTTGGTTTAAATATAATTTTCCAAAAATATATGATGGAACATGATAGATAGACAGAAGAATAGGTACCTATTATGATGCCAATCATCATGGTGAAAGCAAAGTCATTGATCACTTGACCTCCAAACAGGAACAGAGCGGCTACAGTGAGAAAAGTCGTTCCTGATGTGATAATGGTTCTGCTCAGAGTCTGGTTTATACTTGCATTCAAAAGACTTCCGAAATCAGTTTTTCTCATAAGTTTGATATTATCTCTTATCCTGTCGAAAATGACAATAGTATCGTTTAATGAATACCCGACTATGGTGAGAATAGCTGCGATGACAGGGAGATTGAGCTCCCTGTTTGTCAGAGAGAAAATTCCTGCTGTGATGAGAACATCATGCGTCAGTGTTAAGATAGCAGCAACTCCATAGGCGTATTTGAAACGTATTCCTATATAAATAAGCATTCCGATAAGAGCCCATATGGTGGCTTGTGTGGCTTTGCGTCTGAGGTCGTGTCCGATTTGAGGCCCCACGGTTTCACGGCTTAAAACAGCCACATTGCTGAGGAAGGTCTTGTCTTTTAAATAATCGATGACTTCAGAGTCGATCCCTTCCAATTCCTCTAATTGAGAATAGTCTTGAATGATGCCTTTTAATTCGGATGATTTCCTATAATTGATTATAGTTTCCGCTATTTCAGAGGCTCTTTCAGGGTACTCCGGTTCCAGGATTTCAGCGAGGTGTTCAAGGTTTACATTGTTTAAGTCTGGAATATCCTGTTCTGCGGCTTTGAGTTCTTCCTCGCTTCTCAAAGAATCCACCACCATCTTGCCTACGATTTCATGGGTTTCAAGGTTTTGTTTGTTTTCTTCCTCGGAAACATCCTGTAAGGTTCGAATGATAAATTCTCTTCCTGTGTTGCCCATCTGCTGTATTATGGGCCCCTCAATGCCGGCTTTCTGAAGAGCATTCCGGACTTCTCCAATGGGAACCTGATTTTTAAAGATCACCCGGATCAAGGTCCCGCCTGCAAAATCGATACCATAGTTTATGCCTTTTCCTGCAGTGATATTGATGAGTCCGATGACTATGATGATTCCTGATAGTCCCAGGGCGATAAATTTGTACTTCATGAAGTCAAAGTTTGGGTTTTTTATGAATCGCATCTTTATATGCTTAAGTCCTTCTTATTTTTCTTTCTGGTAGTGGTCAGATCAAATATAAGCCGGGATACAAATACGGCCGTGAACATACTTGCTGTTATTCCGATAATAAGAGTGACAGCAAATCCTTTAATAGGGCCTGTTCCGAATTGAAAAAGGAAGATGGCCGCAATGATCGTTGTGATATTGGCATCCAAGATGGTTCGAAACGCTCTGGAAAAGCCAGAAGCAATGGAGCTTATAACACTTTTCCCTTGAGAAAGTTCTTCTCTTATTCTTTCAAAGACCAGAACATTCGCGTCAACCGCCATACCCACTGTAAGTATGATACCGGCCATCCCAGGGAGGGTCAGATTGGCTTTAAGGTAGGCCAACACTCCTCCAATGATAATGATATTAAAAGCAAGAGCAATAACCGCGTTTAATCCGGACATCCTGTAATATAAAAGCATAAAAATCATGATCAGGATAAGAGCCAGGACAAAGGATCGAAGTCCTTTTCTGATCGAGTCCGCTCCCAGTGAAGGGCCTATGGTCCTGTCTTCAAGGAATTTGATACTGGCAGGAAGAGCGCCGGCTTTTAACACCAGGGCGATATCCTCTGCTTCTTCACGGGTGTATCTTCCGTGGATGATTCCGGAGCCGGCGATCCGTGTTTCAATGGTCGCCACTTGCTGTATTTTATTATCCAGAACAATGCTCAGAGGTTTACCGATATTTTCTTCGGTTAATTTGGCGAATCTTTTAGAAGCTTCCGTATTCAGCGTGAAGGACACGGCAGGATTATTCCATTCATCGGTGGAAGGGTATGCGTTTCTGAGGTCTTTTCCAACAATCTCCGCTATATCGCTAACAAGGTAATAATCTCCTTCGGTTCTTTTGGGATCTCCTCTCAGCACCTCCATGCCCGCAGGAACTTCTCCGCCGTATTCCTGTAAAAGAGTTTCCCTGTCGGGGGCAGGCCCTCCCTTGACCAGCCTGAATTCCAGCCGGGCTGTGGTTTTTAATATCTCTTTGACTCTTTCCGGATCTTCCACGCCGGGAAGTTCAACGATGATCCTGTCTCCGGAAAGGCCCTGACGCTGGATAGTGGGTTCAGTGAGTCCGAGCTCGTCAACTCTGTTTCCGATGGTATCTAAAGACTGCCGGACCGCCTGGTCTCTAAGGTAGGCCGCCGTATTGGGATTCATAGTTACGTTGATGTTGTTGCCAATGATCCTGTAGCTCCACTCTTTGAATTCATCATCCAGTATTTCTCTGACCTTCCCTTGTTTTTCAGGGGCGATTTCTTGAACGGTGAACTCTCCGACCATGTTTTCTGCTTTAACAATGGAGCCGTAAGTGACGTCTTCTTCTTCAAGTAATTGTTTTAATCGGGATATTTGCTGATCCGTTTCAGTTCTCACTGATTCGTCTGTCATTACTTGCAGAACAAGGTGCATCCCTCCCCGCAGATCAAGGCCGAGATGGATCTTTTCTTTAGGAGGAATGGCTAAATAAACAGAGACGCCGAGCACAGCGAGAACCAGGATGACCTTCCAGCGTAATTTTTTTTTCATCTTACGTCTTATTTAAAATTCCATATGATTTTTTATGTCAGGGGAGGCAACTATTTAGAATTCGGATTTTTATTTTGAATAACAGCCACGGCATTTTTTGATATGTCAATTTTCACATTAGCAGAAATCTTGACTTCTATTTTATCCTGCTGAACACCCATAACCGTTCCGTGTATTCCGCCTGTGGTTATTATTTTGTCTCCGGGCTTCAGTTCATCGACCATCTGCTGGTGTTTTTTTTGTTTTTTTCTTGAGGGGAGAATGATCAGTAAGTAAAAAATAACAAAGACAAGAACAAAAGGGATAATGGCCGTGATGAAACTGCCTCCGCCTGGGGATGCAGGCTGAGCCTGACCGACTAAAGTCATTAAACTGCCTAAAATCATCATTTATCTTCCTCTATCTTCCTCTTTATTTATAACTCTTTTTTTAAGTCCGTTAAGCGAATTTGTTTGAATAGCTTGCCTAATTTTAGTAAAGATGTCAAGGTAAAAATAAAGGTTATGGATTGTATTGAGTATGGATGAGCTGATTTCGTTCCGTTCGTAAAGATGGTGCAGATAGGCTCTGGAAAAATTCCGGCAGGTATAACAGGAACAATTTTCGTCCAAGGGCCTGGGGTCTGATTCATATTTTTTATTTTTTATCACTACTTTTCCCTGACTGGTGAAAAGGGTTCCGTTACGCGCATTCCTTGTGGGAAGAACACAGTCGAAGAAGTCGACTCCCAGTTCCACGGCTTTGATGATATCTTCTATATAGCCGATTCCCATAAGATATCTTGGTTTATCCTGAGGGAGAACAGATGTTGATTTTTTGATGACATCAAAAAATTGGGATTTTGGCTCACCGATTCCAAGCCCTCCCAGAGCATAACCGTCAAAGCCGATCTCAATCAGTTCTTGAATGCTCTTCTCCCTTTGTTCCCATTCAGTACTTCCCTGTGTGATACCCCATAATTGTTGGGATGTCTTTTTCTCCAGGAAATATTCTCTGGAAATGCGGGCCCATTTCGAAGTCAGAGACACGGCTTCCTTTAATTCCTGTTTTTTATAAGGGTAAGGAACAAAGGTATCTAAAGGCATCATGATGTCTGTACCCAGGGTTAACTGTATATCAATGATGTCTTTGGGAGTGACGAATATCCTGGTCCCGTCAAGATGAGAAGAAAACATGACTCCGTCTTCCTTTATTTTTACAAGCGGGGAGAGGCTGTATATTTGGAATCCTCCGCTGTCAGAAAGGAGAGGCCTGTCCCATGAAATAAAAGAATGGACCCCTCCCATTTTTTTAATCACATCCATTCCGGGCCTGAGATAGAGATGGTAGGCGTTTATCAGTATCAACTGCGCTCCCAATTCTTTGACTGTGGAGTGAGGGAGGGATTTGATGGTGCCCTGGCTTCCGACAGGGGCAAAGGCTGGTGTTTGTATGGGGCCGTGGGGTGTGTGGATGATGCCGAGCCTGGCGGAAGAGTCCTTGTGCGCGGCCTTTATCTCAAATGTTTTAGGCATGAGCCAATCATTATACCATGGGGACATCCCATTAGGTACCACCCTATTCAATTTTATATACATTATCCAATAATGAGTCGTGAGGTCTTTTTTGCAGAACATATTCTTGGAATCTCTGGCAGCGTTGACTATTTGATTTGGCCATTTCCAGATAGCAGGGATTAGGATGCTTGATGATAATGTCATTCATGCCGATGGCATAATACGAATAACTATTCCAGGGATATTTTTCTAAGTCATGGGCAATACCTGATCTTAAAGGATTTCTTTCGATATAACGTGCGCATTCCAATAAATAGCTTTCTTTTCCAATAAAAAGACTTTTATACCTGTTTTGAAAGAGAAATCCCACAGTATCGTATCTTTTTCGGAAGTGCCATGAGTACGATTGAAGTAGTCCTTGCATAAATTTTGGTAAATGAATAGCTTTTTGTGCCTGAAGCAAAAAATGAAAATGGTTGGGCATCAGGCAGTAATGATAAATAGAGATTTCATATTTTTTCAAATATTTTGAAGTGATCATTAGAAATTTGATATAGTCTTCTTCGCAGCGGAAAATTTTTTTTTTGTTATTGCCTCGGCTCAGAACATGATAGTAACCATTATTTATTAAGTTTCTTGAAGATCTAGGCACGAAGTTTCCTCCTTACTATTATTGACTGAAGAAATGAATCAAATTTATCAATTTGGGGAAAAAATTTTTCGGTATGGCCTCTCAGTTTATAGGGTGGTACCTAATGGGATGTCCCCATGGTATAATAAGAATTATGAATTTTACTCTCTTCGGTTATCCCAAAACTGGAAAAACCACTCTGTTTAACCTTTTAACAGGAGCCAGGATCGAAGTGAAGAGTTATGACCAGGGGAAAAAAGAACCGAATGCCAGGACCTGTCCGGTTCCGGATGAGAGATTGGACAAGTTGAGCCAGCTTTTTCCTGAAAAAGAAAAAATCAGCGCACAAATGGATTATATTGACCTTGCGGGAGTATCTTACGGAGGGATTAAGAACGAATCTTATCTGGATTATTTAAGGAAGGCCGATGGATTAACTCATGTGGTGAGAGGTTTTGAAAACATCGAGGTTCCTCATCATAGAGAGAAAATCGATGCAGCTTTCGATATAAAATCAATTGAGGAAGAAATCATACTTGCTGACCTTCTATCCGTTGAAAACAGATTGGGCAGGCTTGAAAAGGAACTTGAGAAAACAAAATCTCCCGAGGGAATAAAGGAAAAGGAAATTTTAGAACGGATAAAGGAAACTCTGGAGAAGGGAGTTTCCGTAAGACAGTTGAGCCTCAAGCCGGCTGAAGAGAAAATTATAAGAAATTTTGCTTTTTTGAGCCAAAAGCCTCTTCTCCATATGATCAATGTTGATGAGCAGGATATTATGCTTATAAAAGAGCCGGAAAAAATATATTCTTCGGAGGAGAAGGGCACATGCGTTCTTGCTTTCTGCGGGAAAATTGAATCTGAAATCCTTGAGCTTGAGGGAGAAGACAGGAATACTTTTATGAAGGAATACGGGCTTGAGGAATTCAGTATCTCAAGATTTTTGAAATCTTCTTATAAGCTGATGGATGTGATCACTTTTTTTACGGTAGGGAAAGAAGAGGTCAAATCATGGGCCCTTAAGAGGAATTCTACGGCGCTTCAAGCTGCAGGAAAAATCCATACGGATATAGAAAAAGGTTTTATCCGCGCGGAAGTCATCCAGTGGGACGCTCTGTTAGCGCAGGGCTCCTTTCAGGAAGCAAGGAAGACAGGGAGTATAAGGCTTGAAGGGAAAGAATATTTGGTCCAGGACGGGGATGTGCTCTACTTCCGCCACAGTCAGAGCTGATTCTTAGGGATTTCGGCTCGTGAATGACTGAGATTGATATGCAATAAAACAGACTTGATGGATTGTGATTTTTGAGTTATATTATATCTTCTATATAAACCTGGATTATTCACGAGCCGAGGCTGCTGCAGATGCCAGTCACAGGGCATGAAAATGAATTGATAATAAAAATGTCGCCATTTTTTTATGAATAGGTCAGGTAAAATGAAAAAAGAACAAATGAAAAAAAAGAAGAAGGAAAGGAAGACAGGCACATTCAGAGAATATTTTGAATTGATCGTGGAGACAGCTCTGTTCGTGTTTTTTGTTATGACCTTTATAGTCCAGGCTTTTCAGATACCCACGGGCTCAATGGAAGATACATTATTGGTGGGTGATTTTCTTCTGGTCAACAAATTTGCATACACAGAACCCCTGTTTTCTTTTGAAGATTTGCTTTTACCCAATAAAAAATTGGAAAGAGGGGACATCGTTGTATTCAAGTACCCCCAAGATCTCTCAAAAGATTTTGTTAAGAGATTGATTGGGCTGCAAGGCGATGAAGTAAAGATCGTGGATAAACAGGTTTACATAAATGGGGAACCGATCAGTGAGGATTATAAAGTACATAATGATATTCATGTATTTACAAAGGACAACTCCTATAATTATGATGATTCCATAAGAGACAATTTTGGTCCCTTCACAGTGCCCCCTGGCCAGTGTTTTGTTCTTGGCGATAACAGGGATAACAGCCTGGACAGCCGTTATTGGGGCACACTTCCTCTCAAATATTTAAAAGGAAAACCATGGATCATTTATTTTTCCTATAAAGCTGAAAGGGATGCCTATCTGAAAACAAGCCTTAAAGACAGACTTAAAAGGCTGACCAAGTTTATCATGCTGGCAAGATGGCGCCGCATGTTCAAAATCATACACTAATCCCGCTCAGAGAAAAATTCGAAATTGAATTCCAGGTTATTGACGTTTTTTGATCTCGACCTCATCATAAGAAGATATATAGAGGACCGGATTTTCTATGTTAAAACTGGATTTGAATATGGAACTGTTTACAATACCATCCATGTCTTTGCCCAGGGGAAGCCCTAGATAATGGAGAAATGTGGGAGCCATATCTATGATCTTCATGCCTTCGATATTCTTTCCCGGTGATATGCTTTTACCATAGAAAAACACAACTCCCTTGGGTGCATCCTCATGATAAGCTGAAATTCTTGGATTTCCCAGGGCCAGCTCCACCATTCTTTTCCAGAGAGGAAGATAATCTATCCCGTGATGGGAGAAAACCACGAGCAGCTCATTATCCTTTTTGGATGCAAGAAATTTTCCAATGACTTCATCATAGAATTGATAATACCTTTCTATAACGGAGCCATACTTGTTGATTTCTTCCTGATTGACTTCTTCAAACAGTTCCGGAAAGCTGTATTTATAAAAATATTTTTCAACCAGATTGATTCCCCTGAGTAAAACGTAAACAATGTCAGGATTTGTTTTTTTCGCTTCGTTTTCTGTGGATTCGAGAAATTGCACATCAGAGATAAACGCACTTTTTGCGGTCATGAGAATTTCATCTGACTCGAAATCCATATCTTCAAAAAAACGGTTCAACAGGCTTTTGGCATTTGGGGATAATTGGTCGGTATCCTGGATAGAGTAGTTCGTGTCTCTTTTCAAGTAAATTGTGTTGTTGTTTTTTAGGATCTCCCATATATCCTTTGTCTTTTTCGGTGCTTCATAAGTGAGGCATTTCATCAGCCCTGTCCTTTCCAATTGTTTGAATAAGATAAACCTGGGAATGACATATATTTCCCTATTCAAAGGCATGATAAGGCATTTCTCACTGGAGACCTGTCCGTGTTTATAAGGAAGTTTTCCGGTATTGAACGATTTGTTTAAAATAGCAAGTTCGTTTGGGGTGAAATTTTCGAGTTTCCCCCAGCTTCCTTCTTCCATAAGCCAAGAAAAATTAGGAAGTTTTTCTTCGCTGATAAGAGGAATGATAAAATCAAAACTAAGGCCTTCCATGCCTATGATAGTGATTTTCATATCCAGGGGTTTTGCATCCAGCTCAGCTATTTTTTTTACTTTTTCGGGCTTGGGATAGGAAGCCCTTAAATAAAAAGAATATCCTGTGATAAGCATGAGCAGGAAAAAATAGATGGCAAGGAAAACATATTTTTTTTTATAGATGACGAAGAACAAGAAAGAAGCGAGTCCTATGATTACGGCAAAGAACAGGATTAAGCACTGGTCTTGGGTGAGTTTTGATATCTCAGGGCTGAGAAGACTTCTGAAGAGCCTGTGGTTTGCTCTGAATAAAATAAGGTAAACAAAGACAATGGTTATGGAGCTGGCAAAAAGAAAGGAGGGGGACACAAGGGAGATATTTATTTTTTTCCCTGAGAAAAACTGGATTATGAAAAAGAAGATGACGCAAATGAAAGCACAGGCTATTCCATATACAAGGCAGAGAAAAAGCAAAAAGGGGAAAAAAGCAGCTGCCTTCAAAGGCATGTCCGTGTTCAAATTATAGGTAAGAAGGGCTATTAGAGCGGAAAAAAAGATACCGCTGATAAGAGAATTGGTAAAGACTTTAAGGAATTTCATTTAGCCTGACCTATTTGTAAAAAAAGGCAAGGACCACAGCTTCGCACCCTGTGCCTCGCATCTGCAGCAACCTCGACTTGTTCATCATCCACGTTAGCTACAAATTATCATGATTTATCCCAATCGTCAATAATGGCTGCAGTGACATGGATACTCTTCTTTCCTATTGACCGAAAATGCTGAATGCCATAATATAATGATAAGGAAAATGGATCAGCCAATTATAGCCATTCTAACTGATTTCGGAGACCAGGATTTTTTCACAGCTTCCATGAAAGGGGTCATTGCCGGCATAAATCCTCATGCGAGGCCTATAGATATAACAAACAAGGTCCCCCCTTTTGATATAGCCGCAGCTTCATTTATTCTTAAAGCCAGCTATAAGTATTTTCCGTCAGGGACGATTTTTTTAGTGGTCGTAGACCCAGGAGTGGGGACATCCAGAAGAATCATTATAGCCCAATCCCAGGGATATACTTTCATTGCTCCCGATAACGGTGTCCTGAGCTGGGTCATGGAAGAAGATGAAGAAATCGTTGTAAGGGAAGCTGCCTCTGAGCACTATTTTCTTCAAGAAATCAGCCGGACTTTTGAAGGAAGGGATAAGATGGCTCCGGTGGCCGCATGGCTGTCAAAGGGGATCCAAGTGGAGAATTTCGGCCCTGTCATTGATGATTATCATACAATGGAGGCCGCCAGGCCTGAAAGAGAAGGAAATAAGATTTGGGGAAGGATCATATATCAAGACGGGTTCGGAAACCTCATCACGAATATATCTGAAAAGGAATACCTTGAGCTGACCAGGGAAGTTGGCGAAGGCTCCTTTGCCATTTCCCTGCAGGAAAAGGAAATCCCTGTCAGGGAAAGCTATGAGTCAGTTGAAAAAGGGCAGCTGTTGTCCCTTGTAAACGGGCAGGGATATATTGAGATCGCCAAACGGCAGGGCTCTGCAGCGGATGACACAAAATCAAAGCCTGGTGATCCGGTGCTGCTTACGGTCAAAAGAGAATAGGTACTGGATTTGACATCAACATGGACTATTTAGCGGGATCGATCGATTCTATAGTGTATTACAGTCCTGATAATGGATATACAGTCTGCCGGTTTTCTCTTGAAGGGGGAGAAGCTATAACAGTTGTCGGAAATTTCCCTCCTCTTTCTCCCGGAGAAATGCTGAAAATCAGCGGAAAATGGGAGATCAATCCCCGTTTCGGTAAGCAGTTTCATGTGGATAACTACATTCCTGTGCTTCCCTCCTCAGTTAAGGGAGTTGAGAAATTTCTTTCCTCAGGGATGATTTCCGGAATAGGTCCTGTGCTCGCAAAAAGGATTATCCAGCGTTTTGGAGAGAGAACCATGGATGTTCTCTCTAATGAGCCGGAAAGGCTTTGTGAAGTAGAAGGAATTGCGGAGAAAAAACTCAGAGAGGTCAAAAGGTCATGGGTGGAGCATGAGGATATAAGAGAATTGATTATATTTTTACAGGAACACAATGTCTCGAGCGCTCTTGCCGCTAAGCTGTACAAACAGTATGGAAAAAGAGCTTTTCATATCATAAAGACCAATCCGTACCAGGCATGCCATGATATTTGGGGGATTGGATTTAAAACAGCGGACAGCATGGCTTTGAAACTGGGCATGGATCCCGGTTCATCGGAAAGGATCAAAGCTTATATCCATTATCTTTTGGAGAAGTGCAGTGAAAACGGTCATGTTTTTGCAAAAAAGTCAGAACTTTTAAAAACTTGCTGTAAAGACCTGGGAATTGGAGAGCAGGGTTTCCTTACAGCCATGGCCTCTCTTAAGATGAAGAAATTAGTGATTACTGAGAAACTTGACCAGGATAGTGCTGTTTATCTGCCTTTTTTCCATGAAGCAGAAGAAGAAGTGGCCTCTTCTCTTTATGACCTTGTGTCTTTTCCTTCTAAAAGGCCTTTGTTTGATGTTGAAAAAGCAGTCAGGCAGGTAGAAACAAAATCTCATATCGATTTTACTTATGAACAAAAACGCGCGATAAAGGACAGCCTTTTCAAAAAGATTCTGGTGATCACAGGAGGCCCTGGAACGGGCAAGACCACCATAGTCAGGGCCATCGTCAGCATCTTTAAGATGTGGGATAAGAAGATCATTCTTGCAGCCCCGACAGGGAGAGCAGCCAAGAGGCTTTCAGAATCCACAGGAAGGGAAGCTAAGACCATCCACAGAACTCTGGAATATCTTTCCAAGACCGGAAAATTCAGAAGGAATGAAGCCCATCCTCTTGAAGGAGATGTGTTGCTCATAGACGAATTTTCCATGGTCGATCTGCCTCTGATGTTCCATCTTTTGAAAGCCGTTCCAAGGTATATGCGGCTTATTTTAGTGGGGGATAAGGATCAGCTTCCCTCAGTGGGTCCCGGTGCTTTACTCAAGGACATCATAGATTCCGGGGTCTTTGATGTTCTTGTTTTGACTAAGATCTTCAGGCAGGAAAGGCACAGCCTTATTGTGCGCAATGCCCATAGAATAAACCAGGGCAAGCCCATAATAAGGCCTAAAAAAGGGGATGAGGATTCGGATTTTTATTTCATTTACAGTGAAGATGAACAAAAGGTTTTCAAATGGATCATGGATATGTGTGCGCACCGCATTCCAAAAAAACTCGGTCTTCCCCCTCTCTCTACCCAGATCCAGGTCATAAGCCCTATGTACAGGGGATTGGTCGGGGTGGACAACCTGAATAAAGAGCTGCAGAAACGGCTGAATCCGGGAAGTGAAGGTCTCAAATTTGGAAAAAAGGAGATAAGGATCCGTGATAAGGTGATGCAGATCCGCAATAACTATGAGAAAGAGGTCTTTAACGGGGATATTGGCAGGGTTAGGGATATTGACAAAAAAAGATACAGCGTACTGGTTGATTTTGACGGAAAGGAAGTGCTTTATTCCAGAGAAGAGGTAAATGAGATCGTGAATGCATATGCGATATCCGTTCATAAATCACAGGGGAGTGAGTATCAGGCAGTGGTCATGCCTCTCCTGACACAGCACTACATCATGCTTCAGAGAAACCTGTTTTACACCGCACTGACCCGTGCCAAGAGGTTGAGCTGCGTCATCGGGTCATACAAAGCCATGTATATTGCGATAAAGAACAATAAACCCATACAGAGGAACTGCCTGTTGAAGAAAAAATTGATTAACCTGAGGAATCAGGAGCGATGGAATAGAGAAGCGGAAGAGCCGTCTTGACCCTTTTTAGATTTTTAGATATAACAGAGAGGTTATTGGATTTGATTTCATACGCCTGTAGCTCAGCAGGATAGAGCGATGGATTCCTAATCCATAGGTCGCCGGTTCGAATCCGGCCAGGCGTATTTTCTTATTAATACCGACTTTCGCTTAAGTTTTTTCTGTTCGTATAAGTTTTGGTCTGCTTTTTCCGTGACCCAGTTTGCCATGCATTTTCCTTTTGCTATACCGAGTCCGATTTCTGCAGACGAGGAAAGCTTTAAATACTCATCAAGATGGTTTGATTTGTCATCCATTATTTGGTTCCTTCACATATAAATTTTCATATCATAGGGGGAATAAAGTTGTCAATTTTGATTTTTTAAAAATTTTTTTCAATTTCTCGACCTTTCATACGACTCAATATAAGCCTTGAACTGATCATACAAGAAAACACAGGAGAAGAAAGTGCATTATATAAACGAAAACACACTAAAAGAGGAGAGTTCCGATAGCTTATATCAAGACAAGACGAAAAAGCAGCTCATTGAAGAACTCAAAGTACTGAGAGAAAGGGAGCTTGAAAGGGATAAAATCAGGGCAGGCCAAAGCAGGACCGAACAGGAACTGAAAAGAGCCAAAAGGGCTTTAAAAACATTGAGCTCCTGTCACAGAGCCATGATCCGCTCTATAAACAAGGAAGACCTGCTTCAGGATATCTGCAGGATCATAGTGGAAGAAGGCAGCTACAGCATGGCATGGGTAGGATTAGCGGCTGATGATAAAAAGAAGAGCATTAAGGTTTTAGCCAAATCTGGAAATTATGATGGATATTTCGAAAACATAGATTTGAATTGGTCAAAGGGCAGAGATGGGCACTGCCCTGAAGGCTCAGCAATAAGGACGGGAAAACCATATGTGGTAAGGGATATTCTCTCAAATCCTGAAGTAATGCCCTGGAGAGGGGAAGCATTGAAACAAGGATTTTCTTCAGTGGTGTCGCTTCCCCTCACGAGCAACGGCCGCCCTTTTGGGGCGCTTAGTATATATTCGGATGAAACAGATGTCTTTAACAGCGAGGAAGTCGATCTGTTAAAAAGGCTTGGCGACAGCCTGGTTTATGGAGTGGTGGCCATACACACCCACAAAAAGCTGAACTGGGCCGAGGGAGAGGCAAAAAAGAGCCTGGATAAATTACAAAAAGCATTTAGTGCTATCATACAGGTTCTGGAAAAGACGGTTGAGATGCGAGACCCTTATACAGCGGGCCATCAAAGACGGGTGGCAGACCTTGCTTGGCATATTGCAGAGGAAATGAGCTTAAGCACCGACCGTAAAGACGGGATTAGAATAACAGGTATCATCCATGACATTGGAAAGATATACATTCCTGCTGAAATACTCAGCAAACCCAAAGCATTGACGAGTATAGAGTTTAATCTGATTAAAACCCATCCCCAGGCAGGCGCTGATATATTGGAAGCCATAGAATTTCCCTGGCCCGTAGAAAAAATAGTCCTTCAGCATCATGAGCGAATGGATGGTTCCGGTTATCCGCATGGTTTGTCCAAAAAGGATATTCTTTTGGAATCAAGGATCATTGGTGTGGCCGATGTTGTCGAGGCAATGGCCTCTCACAGGCCCTACCGGCCGGCGCTGGGCATTGATAAAGCGTTAAAAGAGATTTTTGACAATAGAAGCATCCTTTATGATAAAGACGTTGTTGATGTCTGCCTTAAACTTTTCAGAGAGAAAGAATATCAGTTTGAACACTAAAAAATAAACACCCTCTCAAACACGGCAGCCTGAAGGCTAAGCCTTCCACAGTGCGGCGCCCAATCCAGAATTTTATTAAGCTCTTCTCAAACTCTGCTTGTTCATCATCCTGGTAAAATGTTATTATTTTATTTAATGAACTATTCATAAAAAAATGGCAATGAGCATTTTTTTACCATTAAGGCAAGCCGATCTCAATGCATCTGTTTTGTTACAGGGTACTTGAGGTTAAGGACCAAAGTAATGAGAATAAAATTTTTATGAAAGGCGAAGGCAAATGAATAAAAAGGCCCGGATCATTAAGAAGACCGCAGTCATCTTATCCGTATTTGTTTTATTCTTATCAATATTTTCTTGTGCGCAGAAGGAGAGAGACAGCTATGCTGAATCACCAAAGTATGTTTTTCTTTTTATTGGAGACGGCATGGGATTATCTCAAATCCATGCGGCTGAAATCATGCAGGGAGCTTTAAGCGGAAAAGAGGTCAAAATACACAAACTGAGTTTCACTCAATTTCCCGGAACAGGATTGATGACCACTTTTTCTTCAAGCTCTTATATAACTGACTCAGCCGCTTCTGGAACAGCCATGGCCAGCGGACATAAAACTGTAAACGGAAGAATCAACAGGGATGAGACAAACAGGGTTGAATTCAAGACCATTGCGGAGATGGCTAAGGAAAAAGGCATGAAAGTAGGGATTATATCTAATGTGCCTCTGAATCATGCCACCCCTGCTTGTTTTTATGCCCGTGTGCCTCACAGACAAAATTATTATAAGATCGCTCAGCAGATGATTGAAAGCGGATTTGATTTTTTCGGAGGAGGGGGCCTCTATTATCCAACAGGAAGAAAAGGGCTTCAAACGGATATCCTTGAGATAGCCCGCGAAAAGGGATATACAGTCATACAATCGGAACAAGAATTTCTTTCGCTTGGGAAAAAGAACAAAGAGGACAGGGTCATAGCTTTAAATGAAAAACTGACTTCAGATGATGCCATGCCCTATCAGATTGACGCTGACGGGAGAGGCCTTTCTCTTGTTGATTATGTGGATAAATCCATTGAACTTCTTGATAATGATAAAGGTTTTTTCATGATGGTAGAAGGCGGAGAGATCGATTGGGCCGCGCATGACCATGACGCAGCCACTGTTATAGGGGAGGTCATAGGGTTTGATAGAGCTGTTCTCAGAGCGGTCCGATTTTACAATGAGCGGCCTGATGAGACCCTTATTATTGTGACGGCTGACCATGAAACAGGAGGCATGTCGCTGGGTTCTGAGTTTTCCGGTTACAGCCAGTCGCTGGAAGTTCTGAGAGGACAAACCATGTCTCTTGAAAAATTCAATGATATCTATGTTAAGCCGTATAAATCAGGGACAGATAAAGAAGAATGGAAGCTGGATGACCTTATGCCTTTGATCCAAGAAAATTTCGGTCTCAAAGGTCTTACTGGAAAAGATATTGAAGAGCTGAATCGCTCTTTCAGGGAACCAAAGAATGGGATCTTCATTCAAAAAATCGTTGAGATTTTAGACCGGAAGGCAGGAATCAGCTGGGGAACAGAGGCACACACAGCCGCTCCTGTCCCGGTTTTTTCCATTGGAAAAGGATACGAACAGTTTATCGGTTATTATGACAATACCGATCTGTTCGATAAAATGGCCGGAGCCATGGGTATTTATCAGCTTGAGATTTCCGGTGATATGTGATAAAAAATGAACCTAACGCGGTAAGCCGTAAAGGAGCTTTTATATGAAGAGGAAGGAAAGAAAAAAGCTAAAGACCAATGAATTGTCCGATTTTATCAATAGAATGTATGATCTGGCAAAAAGGCGGGCTAAAGAAGTCGCATATGCCATAGGTGCGCTTGTTATTATTTTTCTTGTATTTCTTGTATCCAGATATATCAAAGCTCAGGATTTACAGAAACAGAGCCAGCTGTTAGCTCAGATAAATGAAATCAATCAGGATCTGGATGAAAATCCCGGGAGGATCGATGAGTTGAGAGAGCTGGCAGGAAAAGGAAAGTTTGCCAGGATGGCGTATATATACATGGCCCGATATGACATTGAGAAAGGAGAATTGGATAAAGCTCTCAATACTCTGGAAAAAATTCCTGAATCAAAAAAGGATATCGTTTATTACCAGAGCCGGTTAATCAAGGCAGACATTTATCACAGGAAAAAGGAATTGGATCGGGCGCTGGATATTTATCAAAAGATCGAGAAAGAAAAACCCGCTTACTTTGCTCTTGATGTCGTACTGTTCAAAAAGGCAGAGATTATTGCCGAAAAAGGAGATAAAGCCAAAGCTCTTGAATTGTATAAAAGCATTTCCGAAGATTATCCTCAGACTTATTATGGGTATGAAGCCTCTCAGAAAAGAGAACAGTTGGGAGGGGCAGAGGAGCCCTAAAAGGGCCGCCGCTTTTTTTGGATAAATCGGGTTGAAAATTTATAGAAAAGTAATATAATGATTTCTTAATTTTTTCTTAGGAGGCAAGAATGGCTTATATGATTACTGATGAATGTATCTCCTGCGGTGCCTGTGAACCTGAATGCCCTAACGAAGCAATCAGCGCGGGAGAGGAAGTATACGTTATCGATCCTGATAAGTGTACGGAATGTGTGCCCCATTATGATGAGTCACAGTGCGCATCCGTTTGTCCGGTAGACTGCTGTATTCCTGACCCGAATCATAAAGAAACCAGGGAGGAGCTGGAGGAAAAAGCAAAAAATCTGGGCTAGTCTTAATACTTATTTATAGAATAATCCAGGCTAGAAGGGGAGTGATATATATCACTCCCCTTTTTATATAATATTTTTTCTGTCAGACCTACCGCAAACTTCAATGGACAGCGAAAAAGAAAAAGAAGGGCTTTATTCAGGAAAAAAGGCATCTTTTTTTTCTAAGGACAGGACATGGCTTAATGTGCTCCTTTTTGTCATAACGGCAGTGTCCACTTTTTTTGTTGGGATCACATGGAGCTTGAGCTATAAATACGCTGAGAGCCTTTCACAGCCTGAGCAAATGCCTTTGAGTTTGGAAATACTCAAAGACCCTCAAATCTTAAGATTAAGTTTTGTTTACGCCGTTGTCCTTATCGGTATTTTACTGGCTCACGAGATGGGTCATTACCTGACCTGCCGTTATTATAAAATAAACGCCACTCTTCCTTTCTTTATCCCTGCCCCTACGCTGATAGGGACATTGGGAGCATTTATTAAAATCAGATCTCCCATAAGAAAGAAACATCAGCTTTTTGATATCGGAGTGGCCGGTCCCCTAGCAGGATTTTTCCTTGCTGTCCCGGCAGTCATATACGGGCTTTCCATCTCAAAGGTCGTGCCTTCACTGCCTGAGGAGGGAACACTGCTGTTTGGAGAGCCGCTTCTTATTAAATTAGTGGGCGGATTCCTGTTTAAAGGAGCGGCTTCCGGGTATGACGTAGTAGTCCACCCGGTTGCCTTTGCAGGCTGGGTAGGTCTTCTTGTCACAGCCCTCAATCTTTTTCCCATAGGACAGCTTGACGGAGGTCATGTATTTTATTCCCTTATAGGGCCCCGTATGAGAAATTATGCCAAATTTATTCTTGCCGCTTTTATCCTAATGGGTGTTTTTTTCTGGATGGGCTGGTTTGTCTGGGCTTTACTCATATCGTTTTTGGGGTTCAAGCATCCGCCTGTCATGGATGAAGAGGTGCCGCTGTCTCCCGGGCGAAAATTAATAGGGGCTGTTGTTTTAGTTATATTCGTGCTGTCATTTATTCCGGCTCCTGTAAAAGGATACAGCCTGTTCCAGTTTTTGTTATTGGGGACATCCCATTAGGTACCACCCTATAGAATCCCACTTATATACGCAGCTTATTACCAGAATGCGATCTTCCCTTGTCCAGCCTCATTGGAACCCACTCATATAGGGATGTACATCTGCAGGATTGCGGTGGTGTATTAAATGGAAATAATCCAGGTTAATATCCAACGGATTAAGTAATATAGGGTGGTACCTAATGGGATGTCCCCATATTATAATTTTTACTTGTGCGGGTTTGGATGGTTATTTATAATGGACCGGAGCCATTCAGGTAAAAGAAAAATGCGAGAAAAGTTCGAAGAAATAGAGAGCCGGTTCCAGGAACTGAAAAAAAAATTCAAACAGAAAAAAATCTCTGAAAGAGAGTTCAGGTATCAATTAAAAAAGTTAAGACTCGACGCGCCTGATGGAAGATGCTGGACTATTGGAGCCAGGTCAGGCAAGTGGTATTATTTTGACGGGGACAAGTGGATCGAGGCAGACCCTCCTTCTCTTCAGCAGGGGAAAGCCATATGCATTTACTGCGGGTTTGAAAACGATATTCATTCTGAAGTTTGTGAATACTGCGGGGGAAGGCTGGACACAAAACAGATAAGATGTCCGGAATGCGGATTTGTCCTGGAATCACCTGACCAGACCTGCCCGGTGTGTGAAATAACATCTGACAAGCAAGCAAAAGAAGAAAAACCGGAGGAAGAAGAGAAAACAGACGATTTCAGCCAGACAGCCTGGGATGAGATTGAGAAGATTGAAGCGCAGAGAGAGCAGGATGAAGAGAAGATTGAGAAGGAAGAGGCTGCTGTCGAAGCCGTTGAGGATTTAAACGAACCGAATTATATCGCCCGCTTTATCAATCCTTCTTCATTTTTTCTTTTTTTCGGAATATTCGGCCTGATTGTAGGATTGTCTCTGGGGGCTGTTGTGGGAGCTACGTCCTTGTTTTCACACTTCATTGCAGCACTTCCCGAATTTTTCAGCACTCTTCAGGGTAAGATCCATGGAGGGCTCCTGTTCGGACTTTTTGGAGGATTGCTGGGCCTTTTGTTCCTGGGTGTGGTTGGATTTTTAACGGCTGTTGTCGTCAATATGATTCTGTCTCTCATTGGAGGGATTAAGCTGCGTATTGATAAGATTGAAAAATGAAACTTATCAACGGTTTTAGAAACCTTCTCTTCATTAGAAGTATAATAGGCATTTTTATTTTCTTGGGGAAAGCGTCTGTAAGTTATTTATTATTCATCAATTACAAGTAACTCTAATAATAACAGCAACTTACAAATAGTATACAAATTATTGTGCAATTTGTCATATGTCTCAGTAATTTATGGAAATACGTTCAGAAAACGGCTGTTTTTTCACAATTTTTCCACAGATTTTGTGAAAAAATCAAAGCAGCAAAAAACGGCAGATATTTTAGGGTTTTTTTGCCAGGGCATAAGCGATCTGTCCTAAGGATATCAGCTCGTCGTTTGGAGAGTAGTGAACAGGGCGAAGGACATCAAAGTCCGCGTCTTTGAGCTTTTGGACAGTGCGGCTAAGAAGGTATTTGTTTAGAAAAACGCCTCCGGCAAGAACAATGGTATTGATCCCATACTTTTTACGGATTTTTCCACTCATCTGAAGCAGTGCCTCGGCCAGTGTGTTGTGAAACCGGGCGGAAATGATAGGTACCGGAATATTTTTATCCAGATCACTGACAATGGAGCGGATGGCACTTGAGAAGGAAACCTTATAAGGCATGGAATATCCGCTTATTTTAAAATCATAGAAGCTTTCTGTTTTATCATCTGCTGCTGACTCAAGACGCATGGGAGCTTCAGCTTCGAATTCGACTTGCTCCGGTGCCAGTGAGACAAGATAGGATACAGCGTCAAAAAGACGTCCGCAGCTTGATGCCTGAGGACAGCATATGTTTTTTGATATCATCTCCTGGACGGAGCCGGAATTTTTGCGGTCTATTCTGGCTATGGATCTGACTTGCGGGAAGCTTGATTGATAGGCATCCATAAGATAGGCAAGAGCCATACGCCAGGGCTGTTTGGCTGCCAGGTCTCCTCCGGGAAGCGGCATGTATTTGAAATGTCCGGCTCGTGTATATGTGTGATAATCGGCCAGAAGAAATTCAGCCCCCCAGGCCGTGCGGTCTCCTCCGTATCCGAATCCGTCCAGTATGATTCCAAGTACTTTTTTATTTTCGTCAAGATGGTGTTCCAGCATAGCTGCCAGAGTATGGGCATAATGATGCTGGACTTTTAGATGAGGGATTCCCATTCTTTCGGCATATCTGGTTGTATGAAAGTCAGGATGAAGGTCTGAAACCACAACATCAGGTTTGAATTCGAAAAGTCCGGAGAGATGTTCTATGGTCTCTTTAAAATATGTGTAGTTCTGGTATTCATCCAGGTCCCCAAGGAATTGGCTTGTTATCACATATCCTTTTTTATAGATGGATATGGTATCTTTTAGCTCTCCGCCCAGAGCCAGTATTTGCTTTTGGGAAACTAAGAAGTCAGGGACTTTTTGCGGGTAGGGAACATACCCTCTAGCCCGTCTTAAAAACAAGGGTTTCCCGTCCGCTACTTTCATAACAGAGTCATCGGATCTCATATGAATGGGGCGGTTATGGGTGAGAATATAATCACAAAGAGCTTTGATTCCTTCCCTTTCGTCTTTCATGATAGGGGAATCCTTTGGATTTGAGCTTGTGGCAACGATTAAATCCAGCTTCTGGAGAAGCAGATAATGAAGTGGAGTGTAGGGAAGCATAAATCCGGTTTCGTTTAAGAACGGAGCGATACCGGGGATATCTTTTTTTTTGCGAAGCAGGACAATAGGCCTTTGCGGCGAGCAAAGCTGTTCTTTTTCATAGGAATCCATAAACCCGTATTTTTCAATGACAGGAACTCCTGAAGCCATAAGAGCCAAGGGCTTTGTTTTTCGTTTTTTTATTTTTCTCAATCTGTCCACTGCTTTTTTATTAAAAGGATCGCACACCAGATGAAAACCTCCCAGCCCTTTGACCGCAAGAATGCTTCCCTGCTTTATAAAAACAGAGGCTTGATGGATACCGCCGCTTATTTTCTCTCCGGTTGAACTTTTTTTCAGCTCGATTTCAGGTCCGCATTCCGGACAAGCGACAGGCTGGGCATGATAGCGTCTGTCAGACGGGTCTGTATATTCTTTCTGGCATTGGCTGCACATTTTGAAATGCGCCATAGTGGTCTGGGCTCTGTCATAAGGAAGGGCTTTGACAATGGTATACCGGGGGCCGCAGTCCGTGCAGTTAATAAAAGGATATCTGTACCTTCTATCCTTAGGGTCCAGCATTTCTTTCCTGCAGTTGTCGCAGATAGATATGTCCGGAGATATAAAGACAAAACTCCGGCTGCGGTTGCTTTTTTTTATTTCAAACTGCTGGCAGTTAGAAAATTCCGCAGGTTCTCTATCGATATTTTCTATATGAGAGAGGGGAGGTTTCTCCTTATTGAGAGCCCGGAAGAACTGATTGAAATCATCGGATTCCTCAGATTCAAGGTGGATTTTGACTCCAAAGCCTATGTTCTTGACCCAGCCTTTGTATCCGAACCTTTTTGCAAGGCGGTAGATAAAAGGCCTGAATCCGACTCCCTGAACAACGCCGAACACTACCGCATCTGCAGCACAAGGTTTTTTCATTTCACTGCTTTTTATGTCTCTTCTTCGATCTGTTTTTCCAAATTCTTTATTCTTTTTGCACTTCTGTCTATTTTTGAATAATAGAGGGACAGCATCTCATTTTTCAATCTATCTTTATTTGCCAGCCTTCCAAGGATTTTGAAAAAAGGATTTTTCTCTTCCTCGAGGCCTTTTATTTTTTCAATTTTTTTATCCCTGGTTTTTTCCCATTCCTGGATTTCCTTTTTGAACTTTCTTGCCTCCTGCTTTCCGTGAGCTTCGATATCTTTTATTTTTTGGTTGAGCTTGTCACATTCCATTGACAGTTGTTTTGCCTTTTTTTCCATATCGGTTTTTTCTCTAACCAGGTTTTTTATTTGAGCATCCGAACTGTTTTTCTTCTCCTGCCATTCTTTTATATTGTCTTCAAGGTTTTTTGTTTTGGATTTCTTTTCCTCTTCATTCATTTCAGCATTGTTTTCAAGTTCCAGGAGTTCTTTTTTTGACTGGGTGATTTTTTTGGCTGTTTCTTCTATTACAAAGTGCTTTTGTGTGATTTTAGATTCAATCTCCTTTTCTTTTCCCCGGATATCCTGAATGTCTTGAAGTTTGGGCGCAATTTTCTTTTTGACTTCCTGTTCGTTCTCATCCTGTTTTTTCTTGAATCTTTCGAAGTCTTTATTAAGCTCCACTATTTTGGATATAGATTCCTTTTTTTCTTCTCTGAGCTCTCCGATTTGCTCTTCAAGACTGAGGATCTGTTTTGACAGGGACTCAGAGGAAGGGACCTTTATGTTTTGGGACCAGGCTGTTCTGCCGAGTTCAAGCAGAGTGTTCTCGATTTTTTGCTGTTCTCTTTTTAACATCTGCTGGAGCCGGATTTTCTTGATCTTTTTTTTAAATCCCATAAAAAACAAATTGAGTTTTTTGCGCAGGTCTTTATCTCTTAAGAAAATAAATGCGAAAAGCAGAAGAATGACGCAGAGCATAAGCCAGAATATCCAGAAAGGGAGACCTTCGGCAGCTTCCGGAGGGATTCCCTGATTAGGGAAAATAGTTGTGAGCAATTTTGCCATTATTTTATGCCTGCATCCTTTTTAAAGAGAAACTGCTATTTTTCATGATTACCCAGGATTTGTCAAGGTTATTGTTATTGGGGACGTCCCATTAGGTACCACCCTATATTACTGAATCCATTGGATATTAACCTGGATTATTTCCATTTAATACGCCACCGCAATCCTGCATATTTAAGTCCCTATATGAGTGGGTTCCAATGAGGCAGGACAAGGGAAGATCGTATTCTGGCAGTAAGCCGCGTACATAAGCAGGATTCTATAGGGTGGTACCTAATGGGACGTCCCCGTATTATATTGCGGAGGGGTTCCGGTTTGACATGGGGAGGACTCGGGGCTGTCAGGGAATGTTGTTCGATGGCCCAGTCTATTAAATACAAAACAGCAGGAAGATTTTCCTGAAAGATGGGCATGATATCCTCTTCGCTGTTGTAAAATCCCCCTGTGAATATATCCACGGGAGGAAGTTCTATGGTAAAGGAAGGGACTCCGAAGACTCCGAACATCCAGTCTGTGGTATCCCCATTGGTGAGATAGAACGAATCTCCGGCTCTGCCGAATTCATAAGCGGTCCCGTTGACTTCTTCCATTTTTGCTGCCATATGCTCGGCCATATCGTGCATCAGTTCATCCAGGGGGGAAGGGTCCTCAGTATATCCCCATGGATAAAGGATGACCTGGGAGTAATTATGATAGGTGATAAGGGCCTGGAAATTTTTTCCTGAGATAAAATCTCTTACAGCCTGTGTTTCAGGTTCGGAAAACGGAGCCGGTCCTCTGTATACGGAAGAATAAGAATCCGGACTGGAGCCGATATCGTCACAGCCCCATTTATAGCCGTAGTTCCTGTTGGGGTCAACACCGTACGTTCCGTCTCCATTATTGCGCCTGTTTTTGCGCCAGTATCTGTAGTAGTAAATGCTGTAGACAAGCCCGTCCGGATTGACAAGGGGGATTATCCAGACTTCGCTTTGATTGACAAGGCTTCTGATCTCAGAGTCAGAGGCATAATTTTCCAAAAGATGCTTTCCGACCAGATAAGGGACCTCCACAGAAATCCATTCTCTGGCATGATGGCATCCGAGGAGAATGACTTTTGCTTCGTTTTCTTCCTGATGCACATGGTCGCTTATTTTCAGGGCGTAAAGTCGGCGCTGTTCATGAGACGTTCCGATGGTCTCGACCTTCGCAAGCTCGGGAAATGAGCTTTCAAGAAGAAAAAGGTCTTGTTCAAGCTCCAGGTAAGAGTGATAATCTCCGTTGATGCCGCCCTGAGCGGCGGGGCTCTGCGCAGCCTGAGCGGCAAACCTGTAGGTCTCAAGAGAATAGGCAATCCCGGCTTTCTCTAATTTAATAAGGTCACGGATGCCCGCGACAATGTAGATTTCATCTTTTTTTTCAAAAAGGATATCCAGGTTCATGCCTCTTAGTGCCTTTATGACATCAGGTGTCTTTTGGATGCTTATGATGTCGTTTTCCCCTGAATACTGAGCCAACAAGGGAGAAGCCGCCATTAATATCACTAACCATACAATCACAATCCTTTTTATCATCTTTTCCCCCTCCTGTATCCTAAAGTCAGGGCAACCCGTCTCCCTCTCAAATGGTCGCCTGAACCGTTTTCATATCCCAGTGAAGCGCCTGCGCGGAAATAAAAATGGTCCAGCTCCAGGCCGGTTCCGAATGTGACAGAGAAGTAACGGGAGGCTGGAGTTTTCATTGGCTGAGGGTCATAACGAAAACCGAGCTGCAAAGGCAAATCAAAGGAAAGTCCGAAGATCCGGGCAGCGCTCATATATTCGATGCCTGTCCCAAAACAGACAATATCCTTGAACTCTCTCTGCCGCTCTTCTCCGAAGAGGGTGACTTTGTATTTTGACCAGTTGAAAAAAGCAGCGTCTGCAGCAGCTCTGAATTTATCTGAAAATTGGTAATTTATGCCGGCTCCGATTATCAAGGGCTGCATAAAACTTGAATCATCCTGAGATTCTATCTGGATGTATGTATCAGTAAAAGCAGCTTCATACCGGAGAAGGCTTTCGCTGTCGCTTGTTTTGTTATAGGGAGTCCTGAAAACAGCTGCGGCCTGAAAAGCTTTGGATATTTTGAATGTCAGGCCTCCGTTTAGATAAAATCCCTGCAGTTTGTGGGATTTTTCATCTGTCATGATGACCGCGCTTCCGTAATAATCTTCTCTCAAAGACTTGTTGATATCCCCTGTTACAAAATTAAATCCCAATCCGATGAAAATCCGGCTCCCCAGGTTTTTGGATACAGCCAGGTTTATATTTCTTAAAATCCCGGTTTGTTCAAGGTCTAATTTAAAGAAGGCAGAGCCGCTCGCCGTGTACTCGAGGCAGGCAGGGGGCCTGTCATAATTTTCCAGTATGGATGTGCTCAATGCCAGGCCCCATCCATTTATATTCACTGAGATTCCGCCAAAATCCAGAGAATAAAGGGCAAGAGAAGGGTTTTCATGAGTGGTTGTCGGACCCGTATTGATGATGGAGTATTTAAAAAGTGTGGCGCTGTTTAGAGAGCCGTTTACAAGAACCGTTAAGCCGGTCATCCGGCTCAACTGGGAAGGATTGGTCAGTGCTGTGGAGAGGTCGGATGCAAAAGCATAGTGAGCGCCCCCCATGCCTAACGTGCCTCCAGTGAAAAGACCAAAAGTATTCCATGTCCTCAAAGGGGCTTCATCCTCATACTGTCCTCTTACAAGCTGTGCCCGGGATTTTGCGGGAAGAAGCATGAGTGTGCCTATAAGGAAGACAGACAGGAATCTGAGCGAAAGCTTGAGCATTTTACTGGATTTTATAATTCTTTTTTATTATTTGCAAATTAAAGGCATTTTGAATAGACTATACTATTTATAGTCCTTATTTGGAGTCAAAATGAAGACAAAAAAATCAGCGCGCATAAAGATAACGGGGACAGGCATGTATGTTCCGGAAAAGGTCTTAACAAATAAAGACCTCGAGAAAATGGTGGATACTTCTGACGAATGGATAACCACAAGGTCGGGAATAAAGGAAAGACATATAACTGCTCCCGATGAAACCACGGCTGATATGGCCGTTATAGCAGGCAAGAGAGCGGTTGAAGACGCAGGGCTTACTGTAAAGGACATTGATCTGATCCTTGTTGCAACATCCACTCCTGATACGATTTTCCCTTCCACAGCCACGTGGGTACAGAAAGGATTGAATGCCGACTATGCGCCGGCGTTTGATTTATCAGCAGGATGTACCGGGTTTTTATACGGAATGATCGTGTCAGAGGGACTTCTTCTGTCAGGATCGGCCGCAAGGGTCCTGCTTATAGGAACAGAATGTCTTTCAAAAATAACCAATTGGAAAGACCGAAATACTTGTGTTTTGTTCGGTGACGGAGCAGCTGCAGCCGTTTTAGAAAAGTCTGGAGATGAGAGCGGCATGCTTTCTTCTTACTGGAAGGCAGACGGGAATCTGGGTGAACTTCTCATTCTACCTGGAGGGGGCGTCTTAAATCCGGCTTCACATAAAACCGTTGATGAGGGACTTCATTATTTACGGATGAAAGGAAATGAAGTGTTCAAACATGCTGTGAAGCGCATGGGAGAAGCAGCGCTCATGGCATTAAAGAAAGCCGGGATAAAAAGAGAAGATATTGATTATCTGATTCCTCACCAGGCCAATATCCGCATCATCCAGGCAACGGGAAGAAGATTGAAGCTTCCCGAGGAGAAAGTGTTTTCCAATATACATAAATACGGGAACATGTCCGTAGCCACCATACCCATAGGGCTTCATGAACTCAAAGAAGAAGGAAAGCTGAAGAAAGGTGCTGATATTGTCATGGTCGCGTTCGGGGCAGGCTTTACCTGGGCTGCGGTTGTATATAAGTGGTAATTGACTTTTTGAGATTTTTTTATGGTTGATTTTTAGATAAACATATCCTATAATTAATATCGTAATTATACAGTATTAAAATTCTCCGGGAGTCACACATGAAAACAAGGATTTCTTTATTAGTGCTGGCGGTTGTTTTATTTTTAGCTGTTGTTCCAGCAAAGCCTGTCATGAGCAGAGATAACGGGTTTCCGGATGCACCGGATTTTTTTCTCAAAGACCTCAACGGTAATGAAGTCACTCTGGATGATTTTGAAGGCAAGGTGCTGTTTGTCAATTTCTGGGCTACCTGGTGCCCTCCATGCAGGGAAGAGATACCTGGTTTTGTGGAAGCCTATGCGGTCTATCACGAAAAAGGAATGGAGATATTGGGTATCTCTTTAGATAGACAGGGAGCCGATGTTGTTAGGAAATTTGCAGAGAAATATGAAGTCAATTATCCAATAGCCCTGGGGACACAGCAGTTGGTTCAGGATTATCAGCCGGGTCAGTATATTCCCACAACCATTATCATTGACAGGGAAGGAAAGATCCGGCACAGACACGTCGGATATATGGACAAGACTGTTCTGGAAAAATATTTTCTAGAGTTATCCCAATAAACCTGACCTATTCATAAAAAAATGGCGATGAGCATTTTTTTGTTTTGATCTCAAGGATATGCATACTTTTTAAAAAAATGATAACTGAAATATTTTTGTTTGTTTTTACTTTCATTTTAATCGCCATTTTTTTACCTTACAGGCAAGCCGATCTCACTGCATCTGCTTCGTTACAGGGTACTCGCGGTGAAGGACCACAGCTTCGCACCCTGTGCCTCGCATCTGCAGCAATCTCGACTTGTGAATAATCCAGGTTAACAAGTCTGCTGTTTCTGATTCACTTTCTACTTTGTCTTGATCAAATCAAAACCCATATCCAGGGCGTTTCTGTTCAGAGGAAGAAGGTGGTGGTATCTTTCCGGCAGCGTTCCTTTTAGGGCGGTTAAAACAGACTCTTTTTTGACGATCTGGGTGATTTTGAGAAGAGCCCCCATTGCCACCATATTCATGACTTTTATGTTTTTCAGTTTATCTGTGGCTGTCCTTATGGCTGGTACACCATAGGAATGGATATCCTTTCGGGTAGGCCCTTTTTTTATAACACTGTTCTCCCAGATGAGTATTCCGCCTTTTTTGACTTTCGGCTCAAATTTTTCCAGAGAAGGTATATTGAACACAGCAGCAATATCAAATTCCGTATCAATGGGAGATGATATGGCCTCATCACTGACATTGACCATGCAGTTGGCAGTCCCGCCTCTCATTTCAGGCCCGTAGGAAGGAAACCAGCTCACTTCTTTTCCTTCTTTCATGGCCGCATATGCAATGAGTGTTCCCATGGAAAGCACACCCTGGCCTCCGAATCCGGCAAATACCATTTCCTTTAACATCTATACCTCCTTCTTATCGGGTTTCTTAAAGACTTTTAACGGGTAGTAAGGAAAAACTCTTTCTTCAAGCCATTTTAATGACTGTTCAGGGGTCATTTTCCAGCCGGAGGGGCAGTTTGATGCCACTTCAATAAAGGTCGTTCCCAGCTTTTTCCCTTGATATTCAAAGGCATTGCGCAGAGCTTTTTTCGCTTTTCTTGTATTTGCCGGCGTGTTGCAGCTCACCCTTTCCACATAGGCCACCCTTTCGAACTGGGACACGATCTCTGCCATTTTTAAGGGAAGGCCGATTTTTTCCGGATCCCTTCCGTAAGGAGAGGTAGTGGTCTTCTGTCCTTCCAGAGTGGTGGGGGCCATCTGACCGCCGGTCATACCGTAGATGCCGTTGTTTATGAAAACAAAAGTGAAGTTTTCGCCCCGGTTGCAGGCGTGAAGAGTCTCAGCCGTTCCGATAGCAGCCAGGTCGCCGTCTCCCTGGTAAGAAAAAACGTATCTGTCGGGAAGCATCCGTTTGATGCCCGTAGCCACGGCAGCGGCTCTTCCGTGAGCCGCTTCCTGCATGTCCACATTCATATAGTTATAGGCAAATACCGAACATCCGACGGGGCAGACCCCTACAGTTTTTTCCTGGATGCCCATCTCCTCTACGACTTCCATAAGAAGTTTGTGCATGGTGGAGTGAAAACATCCCGGGCAGTAGTTGATTCGAGTTTTTGTCAGAGTTTGCGGCCTTTTATATATAAGTTTGTATCCTTTTTTCATAATATCACTCCTTGATCTTCTTTATTTGCTCAATGACTTCGTAAGAGTCGGGAACAATACCTCCCATGCGCCCGTAGAAGTGAACCGGTTTTTTACCGCATACTGCCAGCTTAACATCTTCCACCATCTGTCCTGCGTTCATCTCAATAGATATGAAAAATTTCACTCTGTCCTTATCCGCATATTCTCTCAGTTTTTCATAGGGGAAAGGCCATACAGTCTGGGGTCTGAAAAGCCCTATCTTCATTCCCTGGGCACGGCCGATATCCACGGATTTTCTGGAAACTCTGGAACTGAGCCCGAAGGAGACGATGATGATTTCCGCATCTTCTGTTTTGTATTCGTCAAAGCGGATCTCATTCTGTTTGATCTTTTCATACTTTTTTTGGAGCTTCTGGTTCTTTTTCTCCATGTCTTCGGATTGGATATAAAGGGAAGTCAGGATATTGCGCTCCCTGTCCTTTGTTTTCCCAGTGGTGGCCCATGGTTTGTCGGGTTTGTATTCAACGGGGTCAGGAAGTTCGACCTTTTCCATCATCTGTCCTATGGCTCCGTCAGACAATATGGTCACAGGTGTTCTGTATTTATCTGCCAGATTGAATCCCAGATACACGAAGTCTACCATCTCCTGAACAGAGTTCGGAGCGAGCACTATTGTGTGGTAATCACCGTGACCTCCGCCTTTGGTGGACTGGAAATAATCACTCTGGCTGGGCTGTATGGTTCCCAATCCCGGACCTCCGCGCACCACATTACAGAAAAGGCAGGGGATCTCAGCACAGGCTATATACGATATGCCTTCCTGCATTAAGGAGAATCCCGGAGAAGATGTGGTGGTCAGGACCCGGGCTCCGGCTCCGCCGGCTCCGTACATCATATTGACGGCTGCCACTTCACTTTCCGCTTGAAGGAAAACATAATTGTGGTGGGGCTCCTGCTGGGCCAGATACTCCATGACTTCTGACTGAGGTGTTATCGGGTACCCGAAATAGCCCTGAAGACCGGCTCTTATGGCTGCTTCGCCAAGGGCTTCGTTGCCTTTCATTAATCTTATTTCACCCATTTTTAACTCCTCTGTTTCGGTTGGTCTTCTTTTTTGTAAACCGTGATGGCTGCATCAGGACAGATCACAGAGCAGTTCATACAGGCAATGCAGTCATCCTCTTCTTTAAGATAAGCATAATAAAGACCATAACTATTGGTGTCAGATATGTTTAATGCCAGACAGTCTGTCGGACAGCTGAGGACGCACAAATCACATCCTTTACACCTTTCAATATCGATCTCAACATAACCTTTTGCAGGCATAATGTCCTCCATATATGAATTTATAAATGTTATTCTTTTGAAAAAAAATCATACATCCTCCCTTATTAGGATTTTTGGATATTCAGAAGTTGAAAAAAATTCACTTTTCACATTCATTTACAATTCAAAAGAGAGCACCCTGTGCGAGTGACACTGGACATTGACGGCTGCGGGCATGGAAGCGATATGGCAGGGGAAAGCTTCTATGTGGACAGCCAATGATGTGATCCTTCCGCCCATTCCCTGGGGACCGATTCCGAGATTGTTGATCCTTTCCAAAAGCCTCTTTTCCATGTCTGCGTAGAACGGGTCAGGATTGTGAGAGCCGAGAGGCTTTCTCAGCAAAGCCTTTTTTGCTAAAAGAGCCGAGTATTCAAAATTTCCACCCAGGCCTACTCCCACTATGGTGGGAGGACAGGGATTTGAGCCTCCGGTGTCTATGACTTCCACAACAAAGTCTTCGATCCCTTCTTTTCCTGCGGCTGGAGCAAACATTCTGACCTGGCTCATATTCTCAGCGCCGCCGCCTTTAGCCACGAACTGGACTTTGAAATGGTCTCCTTTGTCAAGCTCCCAGTGAATATAAGCAGGGGTGTTGTCTCCGGTGTTTTTCCTGCGGATCGGGTCTGCGACCACTGATTTTCTCAAATATCCTTCCTCATATCCCTCTCTGGTGCCCTGGGTGATGGCATCTCTCAGGCTTTCCAGCCCGTCATCCCGGTGGAAGCGCACGTCTTCACCAAGCTCCACAAAAAACACAGCCAATCCCGTATCCTGACAAAGGCCTAATTTTTCGTCTTTAGCTATCTGAGCGTTTTGTTTGATCTGTTCGAAAACAGCTTTTCCGGCAGGGGACTCCTCTTTTTTTTCCATCTCCTCAATGACCTTCATCACGTCATCTTGAAGCTCGAAATTAGCTTTCTGGACAATGTCTTTGACCCTGTCTCTTACTTCAGATAAATTAATGGTTTTCATATAATACCTCCGGGTTGAATAATAAAATTGATATATAATTGAATAGGGTGGTACCTAATGGGATGTCCCCATTGTATGATTTTGATGCTCTTGACATGAATTATCAGTGTATGATTCTATGAAAATCCTGTCAAGTAAAAAACCGTCAGGCTGCCCTCTTCATTCTCCTATGACGGATGGCAGAAAATAAAGAAAAAATCTCATATCTTCAGGTTGATGGCCATGAGCTTCATCTCTGTCATCTCTTCTATGGCATACTTCAGGCCTTCCCTTCCGAATCCGCTTTCTTTGATCCCGCCGTACGGCATGTGGTCGATCCGGAAAGTGGGAATATCATTGACAATGACTCCTCCCACATCCAGTGCTTCATATGCGCGGAAGGCTTTGCTGAGATCGTTTGTGAAAACGCCTGCCTGAAGTCCGTATATGGAGTTGTTGACTTCCCCCAGCGCCTTTTCGAAATCATCATACCTGTACACCACGGCTACCGGGGCAAAGGCTTCCAGCCATGATATTCTCAGGTCCGGTTTGCACTCAGTGATCACAGTGGGTTCAAACAGGGCCCCTTCTCTTTTTCCCCCGCACACGATGTGCGCCCCGCCATTGATGGCTTCTTCCAGCCACTCTTCGGTCTGTTCAGCCGCGCTGAGAGTGATCATGGGGCCCACATCCGTGGTCTCTTTCATGGGGTCTCCCATTTTAAGATTTTTCACCGAATCTGCGAAATCCGACAGGAACCGGTCGTATATTTTTTCATGGACATAAACGCGCTGTATGGAAATGCAGACCTGACCTGAATAGGCATAAGCACCGAGCACGGTGCGCGGCAGGGCATAATCCAGGTTGGCATCGGGTTCGATCACCACAGCCGCATTCCCGCCAAGCTCCAAAGTCACGATTTTTTTATGTGCTCTTTTCTTGAGGTCCCACCCTATATCCGGACTTCCCGTGAATGTGATCATCTTGACCTTTTTATCCTCTGTAAAGGCATCGGCCGCCTGATAACCGCAGGGGACCGCATTGAATCCGCCTGCAGGATAATCCGTTCCGTTTATGATGTCCGCCAGTATCATATCCGTTATGGAGACCTGGGAGGCCGGCCTTGATATGAATGTGTTCCCTGAAGCCAGGGCAGGGGCGACTTTATGCGCTGCCAGATTAAGGGGGAAATTGAAGGGAGTGATTCCGGCTATGACGCCGATAGGGAAGCGGCGCACAAATCCCCAGCGGTTTTCGGTCTGGGGCATGAGGTCGAGAGGGATGATTTCTCCGTTTATGCGTTTGGCCTCTTCCGCAGCGATCTTGAATGTATTGACAGCCCTTAAGACTTCCACCCGTGAAGATTTGATAGGCTTCCCTGCACTCAGCACAATGGATTCGGCCAGCTCCTGTTCCCGTTTTTTTATCTCATTCGATATCTTCTCAAGCGCTTCCGCGCGTTCCCGGCTTGAGAGGAGTTTTGTCTTTTGAAAAGCCGCATGAGCCTGTTCAATGGATTTTTCCACCTGTGACTTATCGGCAAAGTGGACTTTTCCCACTGCTTTTCCGTCATAAGGGGATTTGATTTCCCGCACTTCAGCGCCCTGTTCCCAATTTCCATTGATAAGTAATTTGTATTCTTTCATTTTCCCTCCTTGTGTTTATGGTAAAAAAATGCTCATCGCCATTTTTTTATGAACAGTTCAGGTCATTCAGGTTAAAAAGAAAGTATAATGTTTTGAGAGGAAAGTTTAAAGTCAAAAAGCAGAGCCGCACAATTCCCCGTTGAGCCAGTCTACGGTTTTATCTACAATAAAGTTCGACCAGATGGTGTCGGCAAGAAAATATCCAGTGAGTTTCCCAAGCATGTAGCCGCACACGGTATCCCATATGCATTTCGCAACGGCCGATTTATTCTGCTCTGCACTGTCTCCTCCTGCAAGCGCGTAGGCGGCCGTGTTCATGATGCAGGTAAAGATACCCATATAAGATTCGATTTGAAGCTTGAGCTGGATCATAGTCTGAGCCACTTCCACATATTCCACTATGGCTTGGCCTCCGCCGTTTTTTCCAATACCGAGGGTGTGCCCGGTTTCCGGGTCGATCCTCCACCAGGCCGACCATTCTTTTCCTTTGGTCTTAAAAGCCCTTTTCGGAGCGATCACAACATAGCCCTTCTCAAGGTCTTGCTTTATGCGCGCTGTCGAGTCTTTATCGAGCTCCAGGCCCTTACAATGTTCATCGTCCGCATCTGTGATGGTCATCCACTCAGAGCCTTTGCTGAATACCTCGCTCGTGTTTAAGACTTCTGCTCCGGAAGGCATGAGAAGAGACTCGATATTCGTGTCAAGAACCCCCTGGCCCAGGCGGATGAAAAAATCTTGTTTCTGGAGTACAGATACGTCATTTTCAACGATATCCATGCTTCTGTATTTCACAAGGTCTCCATCCGGGTCCGGCTTTAATTGAGACTGAAAGCTTATGATATTTGGGTGGTCTAAGAACACACCTTTGCCGGCCCATCCGAAACGGCTCCTGGCTAAAGCCGCATCATAAAGCTCTTTTGGCCCGGAGTTTATTTCAGCCATTTGGTTGAGCACCTGCTGCGGATCCGGTTCTCTGAGTCCATTGAAAAGCTCGAGCACTTTCTCTCTATTGGACAGCAGGTTTTCAATAGTCAAATATTCCATGAACTCCCGGGAGAAACAGCCGGTGGTGATGAGTATTTCGGTCTGGCCGAGAATGCTGAGACACCGTTTCATCCGGTCACGGTCTTTTATATCAGGGGAAGGGACCGCGTCCTTTTCCCTGGCAGCCGGCCCTATGAGGTCAAAGATTTCCCGGCGCATCTTACGGCCTGGTTGACCCGGAGAACAGATCTCGTATTCGATCCACTCTGCAGTGAGATAAGCGTCCTTTTCCGGTTCCGGTTCCTCTTTTTTTTCCTGCGCCCCGAAAGCTTTGAAAAGACTCTGGCTGAATCCGCTGACTCCTCCTGAGCTTTTTTTCTTTTTAATAAGCGCTCCGGTTTGATCAAAAATGGTCCCCTGCATCTCGTCCGAATCCTTTGTTAAAGTGGGAACCCATGACTTCTGTTCAAGGAGGATATTCTTAAAGTTTGAAATGAGGTCTTTGGCTTCGAAAAGATTCTCATCCGTGGGCCAGTCCAGCGGATAATGGCGGATTAAGATTTGGCTTTCACAGAGTTCATCCGGCCGGACCGTGTTTTCCAGAACTGTTTTCTCCTCGACCTTTCCGCTTTTCCACTGTTCGATGATAAGCCGGATATGCACAAGATGAGCTTCATCTTTGTCCAGGTCGTCTGCTTCATCAAAGAAATCCTCCGGTTCCGAAAGGGTCTGTCCCGGCTTGAAGTCCGGAAAACAGGGGTCCAGATCCATCCAGGTCCCTTGTTCACTGATCTGCACCCACCAGTGGTCTTTAAGGGCTTGGATCTCAGCAGTATCCCTATCCCGGCTTTTCACAGCACCGGAGATTTTAAGGGCACTGGATATGGCTTCGGCCTGTTTTTCCGCTCTTGACCTTATTTTCTTTTCCAGACGCTCCTGCTCCTCCATCCGGCTGTTTAAATCCTTTTTAAGCTCATCTTTGTCCATATCAAATTTCAAAGCGAAATCTTCTGCTGCGTCCTTTTCAGATTGAGGACTCGGCTCTCTATCAAAAAAAGAAAAAGAGCCTGCGTACTTCCGGATTTTTTGAAGCACGTCTTCTGCTATTTTATCCGAAAGCGTGCCTCTTGCTAACCGGACTTCATAACCGGCCTCATTGAGAAGTTCATGGAGGAGGAGTGCGCGGTCCAGGCTGTTTCCAAGCCTGTCCATGAGCACGCCTCTTGACCCCTTTAGAGTTCCTTTATAAGGGACAAAAAGGGTGTTTTTTTTGACCCACTCATAAAGCGCTTCCTTCGAGTTTCCCGCCTCGTCCGCCAGAGCCTCGGGACTGAAGCTCTTTTTATCCAGTTCATCTTCCCGCTCCCTGAGCTGTTCGTACATATTTTCCAGCTCGCCCAGGGCTGCGCTGATCTCTTCCTCGCCGGGAAGGTCCTGTTTTTTATTCTGCCCGTTCGAGGAGCTGAAAAACACAACACAAAAGATAAGAGGGAGGATTAAAAACCCTCTCGTTATGGTTTTGTTCATAAGGCCTCCTGTTTTGATTCCTTGAGAACCCATTTGCCCTCTTCTCTGACCAGGGTAAAGGTGAGGGTCTGTTCAGCTTTGATGGTGATTTTTTGCTCTAAGGTCTCCGGTTCCAGCATCAATCTGAGGGTATAGGTGCCTTCTGTGATTCCGACAGCTTCGCCTCCCGCAAAACCGCTTCCGACCGCCTCTCCTTTTTCATCCTCCACTATGAATTCGACCTGAAGCGTCTCTTCAAGAGAAGAGAAAAGCTCGTCCGCATTTTTCGCATCCAGATAGTTTCCGTTTGTGGACCGGGCGATTGATTCCAGCTGCCCGCGGTGTTCAGCTTCCTGTATACCGAATCCTATGATATGAAGGCTGAGGCCCATTCCCATCTCTTTTATTTGCGCAGCAATGGAATGGATATCGCCGCCGCAGCTTTCAATCCCGTCGCTTATGAGGACAATGGTCCCGTTTTCAATGGTCTTAAAATCTCCGGCTGCCTGAAGCACTGAGTAAACCAGCGGTGTTTTGCCTTTGGGTTTGATGGAACGGATGATGTCTATCATCCCCTGCTTTTGAACCGGTCCCATAGGCACGACCAGCTCTGTATCCTCGCATGCACGGCTGTCTCTTAAAGAATAACGGTGCCCGTACAAACGCAGGCCCACATTCATATCCTCGGGAAGGCCGGTGATGATCCGGTCAAGCACTTCTTTGGCAATGGAGATTTTGCTTTTTCCTTGGATCTGTCCCCACATTGAATTGGAAGCGTCTACGATCAGCTCCACGTTATTGATGGCCGCTTTTTGTTCTCCTTCCTGAAACAGGACCTGAAGGGCGCCCTGTTTTTTGGCTTTTTTCTCTTCTTTGGGTTTTTCCGCTTTCTTTAGTTCAGCCCGGACAAGGTAGGGAATGGGGGAGGTGAACTGTTCGAAAATCGTTTTGGCGCTTTGTTCGATCTGCTCGTCCGAAGGGGAGTGATAGAACTGCCCTCCGGTGGAGTAGGCGATCTCACTGAAGATCTGATTCAAAGTGTTGCCGAAAAAATCTGATTTGCGGTGCCAGCCGGGCTGGACCCCAATGGTAGAGAAGATGACACCTGTGTCAAGGATGGCGTCCCAGAGCTCTATATAGGAGAGCCTCCTGTCGCTCTTCTGCCAGACGAGGTCATCCAGCACAGCGATCACAGCTCTGTTTCCGTTTTTAACTTTGACCTCATCAATGGCTGCGTGAAGCCCGTTAAAAGTGTCTGTATTCCCGGCCCCCAGGACTTCACTTTCCGCTGCTTTTGTGAGCTGGGCCGGGTCCCGGGTGAAATCAGACAGCATGAACACTTCATCTGTGTATTTCATCAGCTTCAGCTCCAGCCCTTCTTTGAGGTTGGTTAAATATCCTCGAAGGACCTTTTTCACTGTAGGGACGCTGACCTTCATGGAACCGCTGTCGTCATAAACAAGGACCACATATATTTCCGGCTGTGTGATGTAAAGGAAATAATCGCCGGGCTCAATGCTGTAAGTCATGACCTGTGTGTCCCCTCTGGTCTTGGTATCAGAAGGGGAGATAACGTCCCCTCCACTGGCTCGAAGAACCGCTCCTGCATTCACTATGCCGGATTTTCGAAATGATATCTCCAGTTTTTCATCCTTGATATTAGGAAGCGGGATTTTATAGACATCCTGATTGTTTTTCGACACTTCTCCTCCCAGAAGTTTTCGAAGAGGAAGCTCCTGGGCTTGCTCTTTGCTGTTGTTGGATTCCTTTTCTCTGAGCTCGGCTTCTTCCATCATTCCCTCTGCAGTCATCTGCTCTCCTCTTTTTTTAAAGTACCCGCTGACGAATATCTCTGGGATCTCGATCTCTTCGTCACTGTAGGCTTCTGTTATTTGGATTTTCAGGTATTTGGCTGTTGTGGGAGGCACGTCGAATTCCTGCAGACTCTCCGGTTTTTGTTTGATTGTTATTTCAGCCAGAGGCTCAAATCCTGTTTTCGGTGTGTTGTTTGATACAGAGAATTTTAGTTTTTTGGGGATGTGATCTTCACCCGCCCGAATCCCGATTTTATGGATTTCAGCGAATCTTCCTTGGGGGAAGCAGAACACAGCGTCTCTGGGAAGGTCGCCGTCCTCAAAGTCAAAATAAAAAGTACCCTCTTTGTAATCTTTTTGATTAAGGCTGTGGTCTATCATCCGGTTCCATTCATAATAAACAGGAGGGGTTGACCTGTAAATCACAGCGGCCCCTCTTCTGGAGGACAGCAGGTCCTGTACTGTTTTTTCAGGCGGATTTTCCGGGTCAAGCGGCGTGACCTTGACGTCAGAAAACAAATAGCTTCCCCTGTCGAGCGGTGTGATGCCCGATGCTTCAAGCCCGATTTTCCCCTTTTTAGGGCGGCTGTCCTCTATGTCAAAGACCACCTCTCTGTCCACGAGAAAAAGGATGCGGTCTCCGACTGATTTGAGCTCGATATCCATTTGTTTTCCGACTTTTTCTTCCGGGATATCCATCTCGGCAAAGCACAGAAGTTCGAGTCCCTGGGCAGAGAAAAGCGACATCTCGAACCGGTCATCACTTTTATTGTATCCCACACGATAGTAATGCTGCGGGTTTTTATAGCCGAAAACAATACCAAAATACCGGCCGAATCCGCCTTTTTGCGTGGTAGGCATGACGCGGAGAGAAGCGGAGAAATTTTCCCAGTCGTCTTTTTCAGTAACAAGAAGAGTGGCTGATTCTTCAGTTGTGTTCTGGCGTGAAATCCCTGAAAATTCCGTAAGAACAGGTTTCCAGATGCTTTTTTCAGGTTCGGCTTCAGGGTCGTCCCACACCTCCCATCCGTCCAGTTCTTCTGATTTAAAGCCGCAGGAAAAGGATATTTCCTGTGCGGGCGGAGGGGCACCTGCTTCGGCTTCTCCGGAATCCCTATCCGAAGATTTTATAAAACGGCCGTAGGCATAGACCTCGTTTATAAGGAGCTGCCTTCCCATGCTTTCGATGACCATCTTTTCCTGGTCCGGGCTCATACCGCTGGGGCCTGAAGATAATATTTTCATCTTCAAATATTTGGCCTTTACGGGTTTGACCTCAAACTCATGGTATTCTTTTTTTTCAGGGTCTATCTCAAAAATCCCAATGGATTGAAAGCCCTGGCTGCTTTCCTGGGATACAAGAAACTCCAGGCTTCCGGGGATCCACATATCAGAGAGGGAAATACCGATTTTTTGTATTTCCGCCTCCTTGTTTTCCGGAAAAGAAAAAACCACCTCATAGGGGAGCTTGTTTTCTTTAAGGGATAAAAGAAACATGCCTCTCGGGTCGACTTCTTCCATTGTTTTTTTATGGTCTATCAAGGCCAGATCGATCTCGTTTTCAGGAGAGACCACCTGCGCCCCTCTATTGAATGAGAGAAGGTCCTGAAGCTCCATTTCCGGAAGCTCTTCAGGAGCTGAGGATTTTATATTCATGCGTCCGATAAGGACTTTTTCTGTTCCCAGCCCGGATACGGAAAGACCGCACAGGCCCCTTTGATAAACGCTGTCTCTGACATCGAACAGAGTGCTGTTATCGACCAGAAAACGGATGCGCCCGCCTGTGAAATCAAGCTGTATAGGGATATTTTTATACGGCGGGAATTCGATGTTATTGAATTCCATGACATCTGATCCGTCGGGGGTCCGGCACACAAGCTCGAATCTTTCTTCCTCGGAGTCATATCCTGCCCAGTAAAAATGTTCAGGGTCCTGAAAACCGAATACCAGGCCAAACGATATCCCTTCATCGCCTTTATCGCCGAATCGAATAAAGCTGGTCTGGATGGAATAATCTCCCCATGATTTATCGCCTGTCAGCAGCATGGAAGCGGATTTATTCTCATGGTTTTTTATGCCTGAGGTTTCTGTGAGCATGACACCCCATTGGCTCGGGCCGTCTCTGGATCCCGGGTTGTCCCATACCTCCCATTTCATCTGCTGGGTCAGCAGGTTTTCCTCTGAAGAAAGGGGAACGAACCATGAGTCCTCGCTGGGAAATGTGTTTGAATGATAGGATAAAAGACAGAGGAGCCCAAAAACAATAAGGAATGATTTTATGTGTTTTTTCATGATTTTCTCTCCTGTGAAATCGCTTTTCCTGAACGATTCATAAAAAAACGGCGATGATCATTTTTTGTTTTGCTTCCAAGGATATACATGGTTTTGTTCGTTATCACTTTTATTTTAATCGCCATTTTTTTTCCTTCCAGGCGAGCCGATCTTACTGCATCTGCTTCGTTACAAGGCATTCGCAGTGAAGGACCACACCTTCATGCCTTGTGCCTCGCATCTGCAGCGGCCTTGACTCGTGAATCATCCAGGCTATTTTTTGATGTAAGATATCTCTATGTTTTTTTCGCTTTCAAAACCCCTGAAGTGCAAAACAGGGGGCAGAGAATCTGTTTGATAAGCCAGCCTGAACCGGACAAAGCTCTGCGGGGGGATGATAAAGGGGAAGGGAGGCCTGTGGAACAGGGAGTCGGTGAGGTCTTCGTCCAAATAAATTTTCCGGCTTTCATCCATAAGGATAAACTGCTGGTCTCTCATGATCTCTATTCCGGAACTAACCAGGGATTGAATACCAAGGTCGAGGATAACGGAAGAATCTGTCTTTTCCGCAGAGAAAACCATGACCTTCATGGTGCTGCCGTCTTGATGGGAAGCCGCGGGCTCTGGAGAGCGGATTTCTTTTTTAGGGTCAAAGGGGAGGTCAAAGACGCTGTTCCGGATGCGGATCCCAAGGGAATCGACCCGGGAGGCGTCCGGGATGAGAAAAAACACTTCCTGGCTCTGGAAAAATTCAGGTGTGAAGCGGATATAACCCTCTTCTGTGGTGGTGCCTCCCACTGCATAATAAAGGTATCCTCCGTCCGCAGTGAGCCAGATGTATTCTTCAGGCTCTATCTGGACGATATTTTTTATACTGTCTCCAGAAAGGCTTTGGCCGCTTATGCGGACTCTGGCGAACCTCCATCCATCTGGAGCCGGCTCCTCCTGAAATTCGCTGGAAAACGAGATAGAGTGCACAGCTGCTTCCACAAGGGCGCCTTTCATATAACTCAAAGCTCCCCGGGGAGGGCCTTCAGCCCCCTGCGCATCCTGAAGAGAACCCTTTACAGGGAGAGATATGCTGCCGTATTCATAATCAAAGAACTGAAAAGCCAGGTTTTGCGCCTCTTGCGGGAGGGCGAACACAAAGCTCACATCACGGACCTCTCCTTTTTTGGCAATGGTGAAGGGTTCGGACAGACTCACTCCTTCCTGTATTTGCTCTGTAAGGGGGCTGAGAGAGTAGGCCAGCCCGTCAGCCAGGCAGTACACATGGTCTGAGAGTTTTTCGACCATATATGCCACATCAGCATAAACGTATTCCTGTTCACCCTTCTTTTTTTCGGTCAGAAGCTTCACTCCCATAGTGTGGTCTTGTTTCTTTTCCAGCTTTTCCTTTTCGATCTTTTGTTTGGGATGGATGTTTTCCCATTGAGTGGTGAGTAAAAGATATGTTTGTTTCAGGGGTGCCGGCTCTTCCTTTAACTCGGAAAGAAAAGAACTGCTTTTAATGGTAATCCTGACGGCCTTGTTCGCATTCGAGTCTTTAGAAGCAGCATGCAGGCAGACAAGATTCGATAAGATGACAAAAAAAATAGATATTTTTTTTTGAGTTTTTTTCAATGTGTCTTTTTGCGTATTACCTTACATATAACAACTTTTTTTTCTCCTGTCAATATAAAGAGGCTATTGCCCGGTTTCTCACATTGACCATTCACTCCGATTGGCGTAAAATAAAGCTGAAAAATTAGAAATACAGACTGCAGAATGCAGGTCAAACAAAGCGTATGAAACGGCATTTATATGATAATGACTCAAATCGAACAAGAGTCAATGTCAACATCGGGAGTTCCGAGGACTTTCTGAATTCCTCTGGAAAGGCCTCTGATGGCTCCTCGAGATAAACTTCTTTTCGGTACAGCTGGCGTGCCTCAATCAGCTTCGAAAAAAACCACTCTGGAAGGCATAAAAGAAATCAGGCGGCTGGGACTTGACTGTTTGGAAATAGAGTTTGTCCAGGGAGTAAGAATGGGAACGGATACAGCTGAGAAGGTCCGCAGCGAAGCGGAGAGGCAGGGAGTGGCTCTCAGTGTTCATGCACCTTACTATGTGAGCCTCAACTCGCCCCGCCAGGGGATAAGGATAGCCAGCCATAAAAGGCTTCTCCATTCAGCCCGCATCGCAAGGACCTGCGGGGCGGGAAGCGTGGTGTTTCATGCCGGATATTACGGGCAGGACAGCCCTGAAGATACTTTTGAGAATATAAAACAGGGCCTTAAGGAAGTTGTTTCCATACTCAAGTCCCAGAACAATCCGGTCGCTTTAAGACCTGAGACCATGGGCAAACGCTCTCAGTTCGGCTCTCTGGAGGAAGTCCTTTTTCTCTGTCAGCAGGTGGAAGGATTGAAACCCTGTATTGACTTTTCCCATCTTCATGCCCGTTATGGAAAAGCCAATGATTATGCGAGCTTTGACAGGATCCTGAATAAGATCAAGCTCAAACTCGGAGCCCCTGCTTTGAAAGACATGCATATACATATAAGCGGGATAATGTACGGGGAAAAAGGAGAGATCAAACATCTCATGCTCGACAAATCAGACTTCCGTTATGATGAATGCATACAGGCGCTGAAGGATTTTAATGTGGGAGGCCTGGTCATCATAGAAAGTCCTACCCAAGAAAAAGATGCATTGATGCTCAAAAATCTTTACCACTCTTCCTGAGGACAGGAATAATCCAGGTTATTTATTTTCTTTCCGCCTTTTTTGTTCCTTAATGGTAATCAGGGCATCTTTGAGTGCGGGGAGTACTCTTTTGTCTTTTTCTCTTCCCAAAACTTGTTTGCTCTTGATGATCCTCTCAAGTTTCAAGACTTTTACAGAGACCTTATCCAGAGGGATCTCTATGGTATTTTTTTCTTCTTCCTCAAACCTTTTCAGGCCGTGCATTGTAAGAACAATATCGAAAAGTTCGACATATTTTCCCGCGAACATGGGGGGATTGAGCCCTATACTTGGAACTAAAGATCCGTTGACTTTTTTTAATGATTTATGGATTCCAGTGTCTGAGATATCTTTAAACCATAGGTCAATATCCTGAGTGACCACAGGGGCTCCCTGAAGCGCTGCCGCGGAGAGGCCGACGATGATGAAAGAGACTTTATGTTTCACCAGTTCTTTTAAAAATTTTATTTCTTTATCTGTAAATATTGATTTGTCTGCCACGGATGAGTCCTCTCCTAAGCCTGTTTATTGGTTCTTCCTGCAAAAGAATGAGAGTATGCCGGACATTTTCTCTATCCAGGCTGGGATTTTCAGCCATGATCTGATCTGTTCTCTTCCCGATATATCTTATCTTTTTTTCTTCCGGAGTCATTTCTTCAAGGAAAGCAGAGGGGCGGACATTTAAAACATCTGCCAAAGCATGGATTGATTTTGGCAGTATTGTTTCCTTGTAGAGAAGATTATAGTAAGCTGTCTTGCTGGTATGGGCACACTTCAGCAGTTCTTTGAGGGTCAGCCCTTTTGAATTCGTGAGTTTTTCCAGCTTGCGCTTTGATATATGCATGCCTTAAAAGTACCATAAAATAGAACTTCTGTCAATTTGATTCCAAGCGAATTAAGGGTACTTGCGGTTGTTCTCAATGACGCAGCAGCCTCGACTTGTTCATCACCCAGGCTGGAAAAGGGAAAAATATTTTTTATTTTTCTTTAGCGAAGATGTTATAGAGCATCCCGAACAGCCAGCCCGCAACAAATCCGTCCACAAAACCCCATACAAGACCCACCAAGCTCCCGAGGTAGCTGAAGCTGTAGCCAAAGCAGAAGGCGTTTAATTTTGAAAGAGTTTCTCCCTTGCCTCCTGTTAGAAGGAGAAAAATCGTGGCGAGGAATATTGCAGCGCCCCAAATAATGCCTCCGGATAGAGCTAACGCCAGTTTATTGAGTTTCATAAAACCCTCCCTGTTCATAATTATTCTCTTATATCGGTTTATAATAATAAACTTTTATTTGGTCAGCTTTTTCATGATTCCCGCAAGAACTCTTTTATTTTTTTCTCCAAGGTCCAACTGGTTAATTTTCTCTTCCGTCAGGACACTTTGCTGGCTCTCAGCGAGCTCATAGGCCTTTTCTTTTTTCCCTCTGAAATAATAACTCAATATATTAAGGGCCTGGGTCGACTCCATTATCTCAGAAGACACATCAGATGAGTGAGAGATGGCGGAAATCCTTGAAAAATAGTACTCAGCTCTTTTGAAATTTCTCTCTTTGAAATGCATGACTCCTAAAAGATAAAGAGCCTGTGTTTCCAGGGGAGCTTGTTTTGTAAGGTCTTCCAGGGTTTTTCTGGCTTTTTTTTCTTGTTTTTCTTTGAGATAGATTTCGTAGAGCTCGTAATAAGCCTCTTTTTCATCGGGATTTTCTTTTATATATGTATTGAGTTCCTTTGTTTTATTGGTGAGTGCTGCTTCGTCCTTTGACTCTTTTTCTGAGGAAGCGGCCGTTGTTTCAGGCTGTGTGCCGGCTTTGGGAGCCGCTCCGGGTTCCTCTTGCCCTATCCCGAAATAGGAGAGTATCCGAGAGAGATCGCTTCTTTTATCTGATTTTAGATCGATTCCGGACACGCCTTCCATCCCTATGAGCTTGACAGCGGTCATAAGATGATTTTTACTCTCTTCTTCATTTTTAAGATAATAATAAGAAAGACCCATAAACACATGCGCTTTTCCAAGCAAATCTTTGTGCCCCTCAATCCCAAAGACAGCGATTTTAAGTTCTTTGACAGCTGTTCTGAAGCTGCCGGCATTAAAGGATGCTTCTCCTTTGTTAAGCAGTCTTATGTAGAAAGAATCGATTTCCTGTCCTTCAGATGAAACAGTTATCCCCAAGAAAACAGAAATAACAATAAGAACAGAAAAAAATTTTTTACCCTTCATTGCTCCTTATGTTTATATTTTTATATCAATCTTATTCTTTTGTCAAAATAGTTTTTTCACTTTACACATCCAGCATCACATATTAAACTAATCTGGATGATGAAAGAGTCGAGGCTGCTGTATCATTGCGAAGAACAAAGTGAGGAAGCAATCTTATTGTGAAACGAAGCATATTGAAATCACCGCGCCGCTGCGCTCCTCGTGATGACATTACGCTGCGGCCACGCCTTTTTTTATGAATAGGTATATATATATATGGAAGGGAATTTAAATGAAAATTGCGGCAAAAAACCAGCCTAAAACAGATTCGTCCGAAGCCAGATACAAGCACCTGATGGAAAATATTAAAGTGGGCATTTACAGGAGCACACCGGGCCCCAAAGGAACCTTTATTGAGGCGAATCCTGCCATTGTTAAGATGTTCGGATTCAAAAGCAAAAAGGACTTTCTCAAGAAAAATGTTTCTGACCTTTACCAAAATCCGGAAGGCGGGGAAAAGTTAAACGGGAAGATGAAGAAAGCCCATTTTGTCAAAAATGAAGTCCTTAAATTAAAAAGACAAGACGGTACCGCATTTTGGGGTGCGGTCACAGCAGCGGCTGTCAAAGATAAAGAGGGTAAGATCCAGTTTTATGATGGGGTCATTGATGACATCACAGACCGCATAAAGGCAGAAAAAGCCCTCGAAGAAGAGAAAAGCCGGTTCAGGCAGCTTTATGAGAGCGCGCAGGAAGGGATCGTGATCACTTCCAATGACGGGACAGTCATCCATGCAAACCGCGAATTTCTGAGAATATTCGGTTACAAACTCAAAGAAGTGATGGGCCGGAACATTGACAAGCTTGTTGCCGGTCATGAGATAAGCCGGGCAAAGTCCATCACAAATAATGTTGTCAAAGGGAAAAACGTGGCGCTGGAGACAGTCCGCAGCCGCAAGGACGGTTCCCCGGTCCATGTTTCGGTCATCGCCTCTCCTATCTCTTCAGGAGAAAAGCAGTTGGGAGTCTTTGGAATATACAGAGACATCACAGAGCGGAAAAAAGCGGAAAAGCGTGTCAAACACCTCAACCAGGTGCTCCATGCTGTGCGCAAAGTCAATCAGCTCATCATTCAAGTAAAAGATAAAAAAGGACTTATCGAAAAAGCGTGTCAAGGGATTGTTGAAACCCGAGGGTATCAAAGTGCTTTTATCGCTCTTTTTGACGGATCCCATAAGATTGCCGCCGCAGCAGAAGCCGGCATTGGAGACCGATTTGCTCCTTTGGTCGAGCATATGAAAAAAGGGAAGATTCCGAACTGCGGGCAAAAAGCCTTGAAGGAAAAGAATTTGGTCATTTTCAAAAACATCCGCAAAACATGCCCTAACTGTCCTCTGTCAAAAGAAATCCGCAAGGGCAGAGGAGCTATGGCCGTATGCCTGGCCCATAAAGATAAGGTGTACGGCTTTATGACGGTTTGTATTCCAAAAGATTATACGGATGACAAAGAAGAAAAGAGCTTGTTTAAGGAGATGGCCGATGACATCGCTTTCGGACTTCATTCCATTGAAGAGGAGAAAAAACGCAGAAAGGCCGAGGAGGAGCTTAAGCTCGCTCTGGAAGAGGCCAAGCTTGCTGACAAAGCAAAGAATGAATTTCTGGCTAACATGAGCCACGAGATACGGACTCCTATGAATGCAGTGATAGGCATGACAGGTCTTCTTCTGGATACGGACCTCAACAGCGAACAGCTCAAATTCACTGAGACCATACGCATGAGCGGCGAGTCTCTTCTCTCCCTCATAAACGATATACTCGATTTCTCTAAAATTGAGGCCGGGCAGCTGGAACTCGAGAAAATGGATTTCAATCTGTGGTCTCTGCTTGAGGATTTCGCATCCATCATGGCTTTCCAGGCCCACGAAAAAGAGCTTGAGTTTATCTGCGCGCCCGAACAAAATGTGCCCGCCTATCTTAAAGGAGACCCCGGACGCCTGCGGCAGGTCCTGATCAACCTGGCAGGAAACGCCATAAAATTTACTGAAAAGGGCGAGGTTGCAGTCCGGGTGAGCGTTGAATCCCAAAATGATAAAGAGGCACGGCTCCGGTTTACTGTCCGTGACACAGGAATCGGTATTCCTAAGGAAAAAGTAAAATCCATATTTGATGTTTTCACTCAAGTGGACGGGTCGAGCACCCGGAAAGCCGGCGGCACAGGCCTGGGCCTTGCCATCTCAAAGCAGCTGGCGGAGAAGATGGGAGGAAAGATTGAGGTAAAGAGCGAAGAGGGAAAAGGCTCTGAGTTCAGTTTCACAGCGAGGTTTAATAAGCAGAGGAAGCGCGAGTCCGCTGAAAAGCTTGCGGCTGATATAAGCGGCACACATATTCTTATCGTGGATGACAACCGGACAAACAGAGAGGTTTTAAGAGGCCATCTCGAATCCTGGGATGTCCGGGTTGCCGATGCGCAGGACGGCCCCACAGCTCTTCATAAGCTGTATAAAGCTTACAGCGAAGGGGACCCTTTCCAGCTGGCTGTCCTGGATATGCAGATGCCGGACATGGACGGTGAATCTTTGGGAAGGGCCATAAAAGCCGATGAGAAAATAAGAGGGACCCGTTTGATCATGATGACTTCCATGGGACAGAGAGGCGATGCCTTCCGCCTGGAAGAGATCGGATTCGCGGCGTACCTCACCAAACCGGTCAGGCAGTCAGACCTATTTGACTGCATAGCCACGGTTCTGGGACGCGGAGTCAAGACAAAGACGGAAAGAGTTCTGATCACACGCCATCTGATCCGGGAGATGCGAAGGGGCAAAACCAAGGTCCTTTTGGTTGAAGATAACATTACGAACCAGCAGGTCGCTGCGGCCATGCTTAAAAAGATGGGAATGCGGGTGGATGCCGTGGCTGATGGGGCTGAAGCTGTCCGAACGTTAAGAGATATCTCCTATGACATCGTGCTCATGGATGTGCAGATGCCGGTAATGGATGGTTTTAAGGCAACAAGAAAAATCCGTGACCCGAAAACAAAGGTGCTGGATCATGATATCCCCATCATTGCCATGACCGCACACGCCATGGAGGGCGACAAGGAAAGATGTCTTTCAGCCGGGATGAACGACTATATACCAAAGCCGGTCAGCCTTCAGAATTTAGCCCAGACTTTAGATAAATGGATCAAGAAACAGCCGGATGGAAAGATAAAAAAAGAACAATCCGCCTCTCCTGTCCCTGTGTTTAAAAAAGAACTGCTTGCAGAGCGTTTGATGGGCGATGAAAACATATTGAAAGAGATTTTGGATATATTCATCGAGGAAAGCGCCATGCAGATAGAATCATTGAAAGGCCATATAGAGAAAAAAGACCTTGAGAAAATAAAGATGCAGGCCCATACCATCAAAGGAGCTTCCGCTAATATCGGGGGAGAAGTTCTCCGCCGAACAGCTTTTGAGATGGAAAAAGCCGCTGGTCTGCAAGATTTCGATAAAATCGTATCGCTCATGCCCGAGCTTGAGGAACAGTATGTTGCCTTAAGAAAGGTTCTGGAAGAAGAGATCAAAAAATAATTGGAGAATAAAATGAAGGTTCCTTTGCTTGATTTAAAAGCGCAGTACGCATCCATAAAAGAGGAAATACGCACGGCCGTGGATGATGTCTTTGATTCCCAGTACTTCATATTAGGGCCTAAAGTCAAAGAGCTGGAGCAGGAGATTGCCCGGTATTCAGAGATATCCTATGCATTGGGAGTCTCCTCAGGAACGGACGCGCTTCTTATCTCTCTTATGGCACTGGGAATAGAACCGGGAGATGAGGTCATCACCACGCCGTTTACCTTTTTCTCCACAGCCGGTGTGATCTCCCGGCTCAACGCCACTCCCAAATTCGTGGACATAGACCCTGATACCTTTAACATGGACCCGGAGAAGCTGGAATCAGCCATAACGCACCGCACCAAAGCCGTTATCCCTGTGCATCTTTTCGGGCAGTGCGCGGATATGGACCCCATACTTGAGGTCTCTTCCAAATATGGGCTCCCGGTCATAGAAGATGCGGCCCAGTCCATAGGAGCCCAGTACAAGCACAGAAAAGCAGGCTCCATGGCTGAGTTTGGAGTCTTCTCTTTTTTCCCCTCCAAGAACCTGGGCGGCGCAGGCGACGGCGGCATGGTCATAACCCGGGAATCTGCGCTCTATGACAAACTCCAAGTACTCCGTGTGCACGGCGCCCGTTCCAAATACTATCACAAGATCGTCGGGGGGAATTTCCGCCTGGATTCTCTTCAGGCAGCCGTGCTTCTGGTCAAGCTCAAATACCTTGATTCCTGGTCGGAAAAACGCCGGAAAAATGCAGCCCTCTATAACAGGCTCTTTGCTCAGTCAGGCCTCATAGAAAGAGGAATCATCAAAACCCCTGTTGAGGCTTATAAGGACTCAGGAGACAGAAACCATCACATCTACAACCAGTACACATTACGCACCCGCTCCCGGGACAAGCTCCAGGAGTATCTCAAAGAGCAGGGGGTAAGCACAGCCATCTATTATCCGCTGCCGCTTCACCTTCAGGAGTGCTTCAAAGACCTGGGCTATCTCAAAGGAGACCTTCCCGAGGCGGAAAAAGCCTCCGGTTCCGTTATCTCGCTTCCCGTTTATCCTGAGCTCACGGATGAGCAGCAGGAATACATCGTGGAAAAAATAAGCGGTTTTTTTAAGTAAAAAAATCACCCCTCAATTCATCTATTGGGGTGATTGTTTTCTCGGTTCAGCTGTAATAATCTTTTTGAGAGTGTCAATGAAAGAAAAAAAACATTCATACAAGACTGCCTGCTTCATTTTTTTTCTTTTTCTTTTTTCTGCCGCATCCTATGCTGTGCTTCAAGAAGATATAAAGTTTCATCATTTAAACCTTGAGCAGGGCCTCTCACAGAGCATCGTTTATTCGATCTTTCAGGATGCCAGGGGATTTATGTGGTTTGGAACGGAAGACGGATTGAATCTTTATGATGGCTGCGGGTTTGATGTGTTCAGAAACAGATCGGATGATATAAAAAGCCTGAGCAATAATTACATCAAATCCATTGTGGAGGATGAGAGCGGGTTTATCTGGATAGGCACATACGGAGGGGGACTCAATAGGTATGATCCGGCTCATCAGACTTTCAGCAGGTTTCATTCCAAATTTCCTGATATTGCATCTCTGTCAAGTGATTTTATCAATTCCATGTGTCTGGACGGGAAAGGCAGTCTCTGGATCGCTACGGATTATGGTCTCAACAGATTTGACCTGAAAGAAAAAAAATTCACTGTATTTAAAAATGAGCCTTCCGATCCCAACAGCTTGACCGACAACAGGGTGAGCTGTGTTTATAGGGACCATGCAGGTTCCATCTGGGCGGGAACAGCGGACGGTCTGAACAGATACGAGATAGGAACGGAAACATTCACCCGTTTCCAAAATGACCCTTCTCAGCCTTCTTCTCTCAGCAGCAGCATCATCACATGTATTCTTGAGACTCAATCAGGAGAGCTGTGGGTTGGGACTGAGAACGGCCTCAACAAATATGACCCGAAAAGAAACACATGCACACATTATTTTCCAGATGAAAAAGACCCGCACAGCTTGAGTCACGCGAATATTTATTCCCTCTATGAAGACAGAGAGGGAGCGCTCTGGGTCGGAACTCAGGACGGATTGAATCGGTATGTTCGTGCAAAAAATTATTTTGTTCAATATAAAACGGCAGGCGGAAATCCCAGCAGTCTGAGTGACAATGAGATTTATTCCCTTTATGAAGACAGAACCGGAGTTTTTTGGGTGGGCACACGGAGGGGAATAAATAAGTTTGATAAGTATAAAAAACGATTTTTTCATTACTATTTTAATCCGCATGATCCCTCAGGTTTGAAAAGCAATCAAGTAAGAAGTTTTCTGGAAGACCGGTCCGGTGACATCTGGATCGGAACATACAACGGCCTTGATATATTTGACCGGGGCCTCGATTCTTTTTCCTCTTTCACTGCGGATCAAAAGGATCCATCCGGTTTGAGCAATGATAGAGTCATGTCACTCTGTCAAGGAAGTTCCGGGATAATTTGGATTGGAACTTATGGAGGGCTTTATAAATTTGATCCAGAGAAAAAGATTTTCACCCATTACAGGCATGACCCTTCTGACCCGGGAAGCTTGAGCGATGACAGCGTCAGGTGTGTTTACAAGGATATGAATAAGGATTTATGGGTAGGGACTACAAAGGGGCTGAATAAGTTTGTTCAGAAGGAGAAAAGATTTATCCATTACTTTCATGACTATCAAGACGATCAAAGTTTGAGCAGTGATTATATTTATTCGGTATATGAGGACAGTCAGGGAACATTCTGGGTCGGGACAATAAACGGACTGGATATATTCGACCGCAGGAACAATACATTCAAGCGTTTTCAGGCGGACCCGCAAGACCCTCAAAGCCTGAGCAATAATGAAATTCTCTGCATTTTCGAGGACAGTTCAGGAGTGATGTGGTTTGGTACTCCCGGAGGATTGAACAGATATCACCGGAACAGCGGGAAGTTCACTTTTTTTACTGAGAAAGACGGACTCCCCAATGATCTGGTCTATGCGATTCTGGAGGATGAGACGGGCAATCTCTGGATGAGCACCAACAAGGGATTGTCCCGGTTTGATCCCCGGACCGAGGAATTTAGAAATTATGACATTAAAGACGGCCTTCAAAGCAATGAATTCAACCTGGGAGCCGCCTTAAAAACAAGCGATGGAGAGATTTTTTTCGGGGGAATTAACGGGTTCAACCGTTTTTTTCCTGAAGAGATAAAAGACAATCCCTATATACCGCCTGTGGTCATCACGGATTTTCAGATATACAACAAATCCGTCCCCATTGGAGAAAGGTCTAAAGGGGCGCCTGCTTTAAGCCGTGCGGTATCAATGACAGACCAGATAAAGCTTTCCTATAATGACAGGGTGATTACTTTTGAGTTTGCAGCCCTTCATTATGCGGCTCCTGAAAAGAACATGTATGCTTACAAACTGGAGGGTTTTGAAAAAGACTGGAACTATGTGGGAACACGGAGATTTGCCACATACACCAATCTCTCTCCGGGAAAGTATGTGTTTCGTGTTCGAGGCTCTAATAATGACGGCCTGTGGAATGAACAGGGATCCTCGCTAAGCCTCATCATCTTTCCGCCTTTCTGGCAGACCTGGTGGTTTAGGGGGCTTGCTCTTTCATTAGTGATTGTCTTTTTAGTGGGTTTTTATATTAACCGGACCCATAATATCCGGACGCGGGCCAGAAAACTAAAAAGAGATGTTGAAGCCAGAACATCTGAATTAAAAAGAGCCAATACCAAGCTTCAACAGGAAATCAGGGAAAAAATTAAGGCCGAATACAGTGTCAGTCGATCGCTCAAAGAAAAGGAAGTCCTCCTGCAGGAAATTCACCACCGGGTCAAAAACAATATGCAGATCATATCCAGCCTTCTCAATCTTCAAACCCGTCAAATTAAAGATAAAAAAATCTCCGGGATGTTTCGCATCTGTCAGAACAGGATAAAGTCCATGGCTTTGATCCACCAGAAACTGTACCAGTCAGAAGATTTTTCAAGGATCGATTTTTCGGATTACATAAGAAGTCTTACGGAAAGGATTTATTCGATTTATGAAGGTGATGCCGAAAATATTGACTTCAAGATGAACTTAAACAAGATCCATCTCAACATAAACCAGGCCGTGCCTTTAGGACTTATTACCAATGAGCTTGTTTCCAATTCTCTGAAACATGCTTTTTCTAAAAAAAGCGGTACGCCTCAAGTCACTATTGTCTTTGAAACGGATGACAAAGGCTCAGTGACTCTCATGGTCAGTGACAACGGGGTGGGCCTGCCGTCTGGTTTTGATTTGGAAAAGGCAAACAGCCTGGGGCTCAAGCTTGTACAGAATCTGGTCCTGCAGCTCAATGGTTCTCTGGAAGTTGACGGCAGCCAGGGCGCCTGTTTTAAAGTCTCATTCCGGCTTGAATGATAAAGCAAAATCATTTTTTAGGACTGTTTTTTTAGGAATGCAAGGATTTCCTTTCTGAAACTCTCTATATCCCCTAATCTTTTCATGAGGTATTGGTAAATTTTTTTCCGGTCAATTTTTCCGTACTCATGAACTAAGATATTTCGGAAACCTGTCAGGCCTTTAAGGTGAGGAAATAATTCTTTAGATATGATTTTTTTTTCATAAATCGCAGAAAATATTTCTTTTTGAGATTCTGGTTTGTTGATACCTTCTTCAATTATGATTAGGTGAGAAACATCAATAATTGACTGGCAGCACAGCTGTAGATAACGTTCAGCTAAACCATAAAGGCGGAAATCAGATAAAAACTGCTCTTGGCTTTGGATTTCATTTCTTAACTGCTTTAAATTTGAAAGGTATTCATCGAGCTGATATATTTTTTCAAAAATTTTCTGTCGAGTGATTTTTGTCATTGGATCACTGGTTAGGTCTTCTAAGATACGCTTTATTATATTGTTCTAAAAATGGCTGATAATCGTAATATTCCCGCATGGTGGTTAATTCGAAATCAACCCTCTGGCTGTGGGCTCTCTCATAAACGACAAGTCCCTCTTTTATAATGACAAATTTAAAAAAAATGGAATTAATTTCATTTAAAATCACAATTTCCACAGTTTTGTTTAAAAAGGCCTGGGCTTCCTCAATAAGAAGAATTCTTTTTTTGAAAATATCTTTTACTTTATCTGTATCTAGATAAAAAGCAAGGTCTATATCACTTTCACTATAAGTCCTGTCTTGAACAGTTGAGCCAAATATATAAGCGAAAAGAACGCTCTTTTCCCTTTTAAATAAGGGCTTAAGAAGCTTCTGAATTTCATTTATTTGAATCATATATGTATGATACAACAAATACTTATGCTGTCCAACTTCTATTTTTCACCTATCCCTCTTCGCTTTTTCTCTCTCTAAAATCCCTGAGAGCATCCCTTAGATGCCGGGGGATAGAGAGAAAAGCCTTTCTTCTGGAAGGGAGGCCGTAGGAGGCCTGGATCGCTGAGAGGGGAGGGAAAAGTCTTTTGAAAAGAAAGATGCTTTTTTTCCAAAGCCCTCTCTGTCCGGCCAGCTCGGCTCCGGGGGCTTTTAAATTGATGAAACCGATGGAGGCGGAAAGCTCGAATCTTTTTTTTGTCGAAACGTCTGGATTGCGGGTTGGAAAAGAGGTAAGAGAGAAAAAAAGTTCCGGATGGAGCCCGAGCCATTCAGGAAGCGCCGCAGAGACAGAGATAAACTCATTTCTGACGCCGGTGAGTCTGAGGAGCCGCTCGAGCTCTTTCCCATCCAGTTTGTCCTTCCAGAGCACGAGTTTGGCTGCAAAATCAAGGTAGTGCTTGAGAGAGACAAAGCCTCTGTGCGCCAGGAAATGTCCGGCTTCAAAGACGAGCTGCGCTTCGAAAGGCATGACCTGAAATTCAAGCCCTTCCAGCCTTGCCGGCTGTGTGTTCTCCCATACAGAGTTTAGAAATTCCTTCTTGTTTTTCATGAAATGGTAAAGGTTGTAATGGAACTCGAGGTATATGCCAAGCATTTCGTGTGCCATCACAAGATGATGAAGGCGTATGAATCCGGGCTTTCGGCATCCCAGAGAATAAGCTGTGTCGCTGAGAGCCATGAGGTCTTGTTTACGGCAGAGAAGGTCAAGGTCAGCCATGGGACGTATTCCGGTATTGCCCTCATAAACCTGAGCAAGAGAAGCCGGGCCTTTGAGGACCACAACAGGAATATGCTTAAGCCTGCATTCATCCAGAAGGTCTTTGAGCATCGAAACGGCCTCGCTGTTCCGGATGAGATTGGTGAAATAGGCCTTTTCCCATTCTTTGTAAAGCTGTGAAGGGATGGAATCACCCGGAAGGCTTTTCTTAGTGAGGAGGACATAAAGGAGAGCTTCAATATTGTGATAATAGGCCATTTTTCCGAAAACATCCCAGTCCATATTTTTCGGAAATACAAAATCATCTTTAAAGTCTCTTTCTTCCCGTCTCCCCTCAGATACCCCTTTTAACCAGCAGCCGCAGGCCAGGAAAAGGACTCTCAAGCAGAGTGTCTTTTCGTCAACCATTCTTCAAGCTATTCCTTAAGCCATTTTAAACTATCAGAGAAGTGAATTCAAAATCCTTGTGCTTTCCCGGATTGACACCTCTTTTGCCCTGTTATAAACTTGAGGTCGTCAGGAACTCGAGATAAAAGAGGAAAAAATGGCGGAACGGCTGGATCATGATTTATATTACCAGCGCATACAAAAAATGAAGCTCAAAAAAGTCGGAGACCAAATGGCTGTCTATATCCCGAGTCAAAGAGCCATACATGTTTTGAACCAGACAACCTTTTTCCTATGGGAGTGCCTCAAAGAACCCGTTACCTTTGAAGAGCTCCTCTTCATGCTCACCGAAGCCTTTAAAGGTGAGAGAAAGACCATGAAAAAGGACCTTGAAGAGACCCTTGATCTTTTCCTTGAGAAAGGACTTATCCGAAAAGTCAGATGAAGTCTTTTTCTTTTTCTCTTCCCCGGATAGATGTTTTGATAAGTTTTCCTGAAGAGATGGAGAAAATCATCCTCCCTTCCTTTTCCCTTTTTCAAAGGCCGGAGCCGGTTTCACCGCTCTGCTGCCGCTTGAGGATCAATCGTTGTTCGGATGGCTATGAGCTTTACAAAGATGAAAAATTTTTGGGATGCTTCGAGAATACGCTCGCGGTCTATGGGGCGCTGGAAGAGGAGGTTGAAAGCCTGTTGATCAAAAGCTCCGGCGAATGGGTGACTTTTCACGCAGGCTGTGTCGGAACTAAAAAGGGAGCCTGCCTTATCGCAGGAAAGCCGGAAGCGGGAAAAACATCGACAACGTTTATTATGGTCGAGATGGGAAAAGATTTCCTCTGCGAGGAGATGGCACCTGTTGATCCGTCAAGCCGGCTTGTTCATCCTTTTCCCCTGGCTTTGTCCATGAGCAGGAACTTTGCTCAAGAATATAGCTCCTGTCATTCTGTAAAAAAGGGAAGGCTGGAGGACATGGGTCAGCGGTTTTCGCGGTATGTTCCCTATCGGGCAGGGAAACTTCCTTTTCCCCTGCGGATGATTATCCTTCCCTGCTACAATCCGAGCTTTTCCCCATCTATGGTTTCTCTATCTCCGGGGGAAGCTCTTCCAGAGGTCCTTGAATGCTGCTTTCCTCCTAACAGGAGTGAAGAGGAGCTCTTTGATTCGGTTATCCGCCTCCTGACAGGATGCCGAATTTTCCGTCTCTTTACAAACGGGATAGAGGCGGCGATGGATCTCCTCAGGAGTCCAAATCAGTTCAATCTTCCTGAATAGAAGGTTCCGGGGAGTCATGGAGAAAGATTATGGTGCCTCCTGAGGAAAATATAATCAGTGTTTGACTGACATCAAAGGTCAGGATGGGCTCATAGTCTGTATCGGCTGTCACAGTGATAGGGCCGATATCCCATGTCTTGACAACATCCGCTCCCAGGTCGCCCCAGGCGGAATCCCGTACAGTGCATTCCTGTGCCGGTCCTGTGGCTGAGGCAGCGCTTCCTGTATCATCATTAACGGTTGTGCTCGTTGTGTAATATGTGGTTCCTCCGTAGTCCAAGGATCCTTTCATAACAAATGAGTTCAAAAAGGTCACCCTTAATTGGGAATAGGTGCCTGACGGAAGAGTGATGCTGTCTATACT
>JAGGYH010000034.1 GCA_021162615.1 Candidatus Aminicenantota bacterium | reverse complement strand
AGCCATATTTTACCTTTTAGGCGAGCCGATCTCACAGCATCTGCTTTGTTGCAGGGTATTTGCGGTGAAGGACCACAGCTTCATACCCTGCGCCTCGCATCTGCTGCAACCTCGACTCGTGAATAACCAGGATCGACTTCATGCATTCGAAGGCTAAATCTTCAGTGTCGCCACGATCACACCTGATTTTCAGTAAGTTTAAGCAGCTCGGCTTGTGAATAATCCAGGTTAAATAAAGACAATGCTTATTCCAATAGAGAGAACAAATGCAAAGGCGAAATTTTATTAAAACGTGTTTCTTAGCAAGTGCGGCTTTGGGGATGTCCTCCAATTCCTTTTTCTGCAGAGGAACGAAAGAGAGGCCTCATTTCTTGTTTATTCTTGTCGATGATTTGGGATGGAAGGATTTGGGATGCTACGGAAGCTCGTTTTATGAAACACCTCATGTTGACCAACTGGCAGCCCAGGGAATGCGGTTCACGGATGCTTATGCGGCCTGTCCGGTCTGCAGCCCTACCAGAGTGAGTATTATGACCGGCAAATATCCGGCCAGGCTTCAGACAACCGATTATTTTGGCGCGCCGCAGCCTGAAACCGTGTCAGGACACTGGACCAAATATAAACCGCTCCTTCCAGCTCCATACAGGGATCATCTGCCGCTTGAAGAAATCACAATAGCCGAGGCATTGAAAAAAGCAGGGTATGCCACTTTTTTTGCCGGAAAATGGCATATGGGTGGCAAAGGTTATTATCCTGAAGACCAGGGGTTTGATGTCAATAAAGGCGGATGGGAGAGGGGAGGGCCTTATGGAGGAAACAAATATTTTTCTCCTTATGGAAATCCCAAGCTGGATGACGGACCTGAAGGAGAACACCTGCCGGACCGGTTGGCTTCAGAGACCTGTCAGTTTATTGACAAAAATAGAGATAAAAATTTTATGGCTTTTCTCTCCTTTTATTCGGTTCATACTCCATTGATGGCCAGAGAGGATCTGGAGCAAAAATACAGAGAGAAAGCAGGAACAATTGATAAAAAAAATCAGATATGGGGCAAAGAAGGAGAAAGAAAAGTCAGACTGATTCAGAACCATGCGGTATATGGAGGAATGGTGGAAGCCATGGACCTGGCTGTGGGGAAAATTACTGATCATTTGAAAGCTCTCGACCTTTATGGAAATACCGTGATTATCTTCATGTCTGATAACGGAGGCCTTTCCACATCTGAGGGGCATCCCACCTCCAATCTCCCTCTACGGGCCGGAAAAGGGTGGCTTTATGAAGGGGGGATCAGAGAACCCATGATTATCCATTGGCCAGGTGTGACACAGCCTGGAAGCCAGTGTTCTGAGCCCGTCATCAGCACTGATTTTTATCCCACTATGCTGGAAATAGCGGGACTTCCCCTGCTTTCACGTCAGCATTTGGACGGAAAGAGTCTGGTTCCTCTCCTTAAGGGGGAAGGGCAGAGACAAGGCAGATGCCTTTTCTGGCACTATCCTCATTACGGAAACCAGGGTGGAAGTCCCGGCTCCGCTGTACGGTGCGGAAGTTATAAATTGATCGATTTTTTTGAGGACAACCATAGTGAACTTTATGATTTAAGCAAGGACATAAGCGAACAAAAGGATCTCTCAAAAGAACTTCCGGAGAAAGCATCTGAACTGAGAGAAAAGCTTCGTTCATGGCGGAATCAGGTGGGTGCCTTAATGCCCACACCCAATCCCAGCGCTAAATAAAATTTGTTATCATCTTATTAAGCCTGACCAAGGTCCCCCTTTGTCTAGGAAGAGATTTCTATCCAGTTAAACCAGATAGGGTGGTGTTTTTTATACCATTCGAGAACTTCGCGGAGGACCTTCTGGCCTTTGAGAGAAATAACTTCAGGTGGAATGCGGTCAAAATGAACAAGGATTTTCCCGCTGCCCGGATATTCCAGGGCTTCGGAACAAAGAGTCTGGAGTTCGTTTCGAATACGTCCGGAGTCTGATATTTTTACCGGGCGTGTTCGGAAATCCTCTCCATAAATAAACCGAATAAGAAGCGGATTGAAGATCAGCCGCTGTTCTTTGGGGTTTTCCATCAACCGGAGGGTGAACGTGATCCGTTTTCCAGCGCGGGGCGTTGATATGCGTGTGGTCACTCTGTATATTTGGTCGTCAATACATTCAACACCTTTTGCTCCTGTATAAGGGTCATCGCACATATATCCTAAGAAAGCAGCGACATCCCAGTTTTTTTCAGGAAAAAAATCATGGGCTCGGATGACACGGTGATGAAGAGGCATTTCAGCTTCTCTGGCTTCCATGATCATTCGTGTGTATTTATCTACAGTGTCTTGGTCAACAGTCTTCTGGAACAACTTTTCCAGTTTATGCTTAAAGTCCGGTTGATTCGGATCCAATCTCATAACGAACTGTTCTTTTTCAATGGGAAGTTCGAATTTAGAGGTAAAGGTCACCAGAGTGCCGTCCAGGTCAAGGGCAGGCGTCAGGCTTGCAGCCTGCATAGCTTCTGCTGAGGCGGCATAGCCGTCCAAAAGAAAGAGATGTATCTGCTTTTCCCTGTCTTCCCAGGTCCCTATTAGATAAGTTGGGGCATAGGTGCCAGAATCTGTGAACGCTTTTCCCCCTGAAGGCAGGGCCCAGCCATCTTCAACCAGATGGGCTCCGAGGTCCTTCCACTGCTTCCAGATCCAGCCCAGCCTTTTCTCGCGGCTTTTTCCCCCAAGCGTCCAGACATGTATGTTCTTCCTTTTAATACCGGGATAGGTCTCTTCAATGGCTTCCATGACTTTTTTTCGCGGGGTCATAAAGTCCAGAAGCACTGATTTTTCTTCGGCCTTTTGGACTACTTTTAAGGGAAGAAAAAGGTTTCCCATGTAAGCTTCATAGGGTTTTGTAATGTGAAGCGGTTGGTTGAAGAGATGCATCACAGTTAGAGGACCGGTAGGCTTTCCCTTGGCGAAACGGGATGTGTTCTCAAGGGTATCAATGGCAGAACCCCAGATAGTGATTCCTGCGTTTTTAATATCCTCTCTGAATTCTGACCAACCATAGTTTTCCTGGTTTAACAGTCGTGTGACTTTCCCATCCAGCCACTTGGCGACTTGGGGACGGGCATAAACCCGCCCGAAACCCAGTTGGGGGTTGGATCCCATTTCCTTGGTCTCACCGACTTTTGGCATCAATCCTTCACCCATACAGACCAGAACAGCGTGATTTTCAGGAAGTTGCCGGGTGGCATACCAGAGGCTTTCGCTCATGGCATAGGCAGAGATGGCGTCCGCGTCCTTTTTGACTCGGTTGAGCTCTTCCTTGGATTTGTCTTTTCCTTCACCGAACCTTCCGAAAAGCCGGGTTCCCAGGGCGGTCACAGCAGCTGTCATGGTCATCAAACGCTCCATGCGGCCGTCCATGAATGAGATGTTTTTTGTAAATTCAGGAGCTCGTTTCCCCCGCAGCCACTCCACCTCGACATCCTCCAGCCAGAGATGCATGCGCCCGAGAATGGGACGGGTGTCAAAAGCCCACTGGGAGACCAGGTCGCGTCTTTCACGATCAGATAAATTCATAATTTTTTGTCCTTTTACATCAGTCTCTCTTTAACCTAAACTATTCACAAAAAACTTATGAATAATCCAGGTTAATAGTTTTTTTATTATATTCTTATCTTTTTGGGTCTATTAACAGGATATTTTTTTAAAAAACTGATGTCAAGAGCCCCGTAAGTACAGGTATCGATGCATTTGAGGCAGCGTATGCAGTCAGGAGAATTCGGAGTTTCATGAGGCTCAAGCCCGACCGGACAGGCTTGTGTGCACAGGCCGCATTGAGTGCATTTATCACCATCTACATGCATTTGAAAAAGGCTCACTTTATTAAAAAATCCAAGAATTGTGCCAAGAGGGCAGGTGGTACGGCAGAAAGGTCTTAAGCTCAGGACCATCCAGATAAAAAAGGCTGCAAGAACAATAAATTTCCAGGCAAAAAGCAGCCCGACCTGAGAACGCAGGGCAGGATTTGCAGCTAAGAGAGGGATTCCTGCTTCCAGCGTACCGGCAGGACAAATCAATTTGCAGAACCAGGTCTGTCCGAGACCCGCAGAGTCAACTAAGATAAGAGGCATGAGGATGACAAAAACAACAAGAACACCATATCTGAAGTACCTAAAATACCCGGGTATCTTTAACTTCGGGGAAGGGATTTTATAGAGAAGCTCCTGAATAAGACCGAACGGACACAGCCAGCCGCAGGGGAGGCGTCCGATGAGGCTTCCCACAACAGACAGAGAACCGATAATGTAAAGTCCGAATTGATTAAGGCCCAGAGAAAGATTGAACCTGAGGTTTGCCAGAGAATTCTGCAGGGCGCCTATGGGGCAGGCACCTAAGGCTGCAGGGCATGAATAACAGTTAAGGATGGGCACACATATGCCTTTTGTCTGACCTTTATATACAGCGCCTTTAAAAAAAAGAGGGATATTGGGATTAAAAAGCAGCGCGCTGAAAGATTGGAACCATTTGCGTTTTTTTAAAATTTTCATTTGGCTCAGCCGATTCCTATGCAGCTCAAGCAGACAGTAACTGCTTTTTCTAAAACAGCAATGAATTCACCTGTGTTAAGCCCGATGATGATCAAGATAACTGAGAGGAAAAACAATAGTAAAGACAGTTTACGTTTCATCCAGCAAACCTTTCTTCTCTAAAGAATAGTATTTTTTAAAAAAAAAATTAAGATATATTTTTACTTTATGAGCTCGTTCATCATCCAGGTT
>JAGGYH010000026.1 GCA_021162615.1 Candidatus Aminicenantota bacterium | reverse complement strand
TAAAGCTGAGAATTGGCAAATTCAAATAAGCTGTTTTTATTGCTAGAGCTTTGGATGAAGAAAAGATGAAAGACTGGGAGAAGCCGCGTTTTTAGCAGGGATACCCGGAACGCCACTTCCAAAGATATCAGAGACCTTGCTGCGGAGCTCAACCAAAGGGTTAAGAAGAGATTTGGCATAACTCTGGAAGAGGAAGTCGTGTTTATTCCAGCAGAGCCTTGATCTTTCTTGTTTTGTTTGGGGACAGATGCTGTTCTCTTCCGGCTATTTCCAGGGCCTTCGTGGCCAGGTCTTTGTATATTCTGAGAAGAGAGGGGTGTGTTTCCAGGCATTTCAGATGGGATGTCAGGGTATCAAGGTCTCCCCTTGAAACAGGCCCGGTTAAAGAGCCGGAGATGCTGTTTCTCTCTATATTGTCCAGGGTTCCCTTAACCAGAGGGAGAAGAATCTTAATGCGGAGCTTTTTGGATACGCCGGCTTTTCCCAGGAGGCTTTCAGAAAGTCCCATGAGAACAGTCAAATAATTAGAGGCAATGGTACAGGCTGTATGGTAGAGAGGCTTGTCGTCCGGCTCTAAGATGAAGCTTCGGCCTCCCAGTTTTTTTACCAATATTTTGGCTAATGGCAGCGCTTCTTCGTCTCCTTCGATACCAAAGTAGATGTGTTTGAAAAGCCCGGGGTTCCGGCTTTTTTTCGGAAAGCTCTGGACAGGATGGAGGGATGCTGTAACAGCGCCTGATTTCCTGAGCGGCAGGAGGATGCGGCTGGATAAAATACCGCTGCAGTGGAAGATGAATTTCTTGTTCAGGTCAAGGGGAGAGAGTTCCTTGACCACATCTTTTATGCTGTCGTCCGGGACGGAAAGTATGACTGTTTCTGCGTTTTTGACTGCTTTTTTATTGTCAGTTACCGGCGTGCCTTCTCCGATGATATCTACACTTTCTCTGGCAGACGGAAGAGACCTGCAGGAAGCGGCGGTGATGTGAAAGCCCTGTTGAGACAGGGAATAACCCAGGGTTGTTCCAAGCCTTCCCGCGCCGATGATGGCTGCTTTTTTCATTTTTTCCTTTCAAAAATATTTGCCCAGAACTTAACTTCCAGAGGAGTGGGAAGGTCCACGTTCTTTTCCAATTCTTTGACTCTTTTGTATTCCTTTTGTGCTTTTTTAAGATGTTTTTGAAATTCCTCACAGTTGAGGATTTTGGCTCCCTCTGATTTGGCAAATTGTTTGATTTCTCTATCCGAGCTCACCACAAAAAAACGCCTCAGGTCGGTTTCTTTGGAAATGATCTTTTTTATGACTTCATCAGCGTCCTGGCCTATCTCCGGGTAGAACACATAAAAAGGCAATCCTTTAAAATCTTCTTCTGTTATATTCGGGTCAGGAGGGCCGTCAAACACAACAGTGACTCTGGTGTTTTTGATTTTCTGGAAAACAAGGAGCCTGCCTATCAGCTCAAACCGGCTCTCACGTGTTTTAATTTCCAGAAAAGGGAGATGCCCTATAAGGTTGTTGCCGTCTATAAGATAGGGCATGAAAGGGCGATATCCTTTTACTGGAGGTCGTAACTTCCACCCGGTTTAAGAATGATGACTTCAGCCCTGTCTCCTACTCTTTTTTTGAATTCTTCGGGATCGGTATTAACCAGAGGGAATGTGCCGTAGTGGATGGGAATGACTTTTTTCGTCTTTGTGAATTCAACGGCTTTGGCCGCAGAGTTTACTCCCATGGTGTATCTGTCGCCTATGGGCAGGAAGCTTAGATCAGGATGAAAAAAATCAGCTATCAGCTTCATGTCATAAGTTAGGGACGTGTCTCCAGAGTGGTAAAGGGTTTTATCATCCATCTCTATGACCACGCCGGCAGGATTTCCTCTTTCGCATGAATGAAGCGCATTGACCATATTGATTTTGACCCCTTTGACATCTATGGTGCCTCCAATATTCATGCCCTCAGAAGTGATGCCTTCAGATTCTGCCATAACCGCGACCTCATGTATTCCCACCAGAGTAGCGCCTGTTTTTTTGCATATAGGAAAGGCATCTCCCAGATGATCAGAGTGATCGTGTGTGACGATAACGATATCCGCTTTTGTGATTTGTTCCGGAGAAATGGCTGCTGCAGGATTTTCTGATAGGAAGGGATCGATATAGATGGTTTGTGTTCCCTCTATTTTAACTGCGGAATGGCCTAACCATGTGATTTTCATTTGATTCCTCCTCTATATATGATGATTGCCTTCATAATAAATATTGTTTTTTATCCGGGGGGCCAGGTCATCCTCCGGCCGCCAAGGAGGTGGAAGTGAACATGGGATACTTCCTGACCTGATTCTTTTCCTGTATTGAGAACAATCCTGTATCCTTTTTTATCTATTTTCTTTTGTGCGGCGATTTTTTTTGCGGCTAAGAGCAGGTCGCCGATGAGACCTTTTTTATCTTCAGGGATTTCATTCAAAGAGGCAAAATGAAGCTTAGGAATGAGAAGAATATGGACCGGTGCCTTGGGATTTATATCTTCGAATGCGAGGATGTTTTCATCTTCATAGACTTTTTCTGATGGGATTTCGTTATTGATTATTTTGCAAAAAATACAGTCTTTCATTTCTCCTCCTTTCTTTGCATCCTTATTCCTTTATTCTCTCTATGTCAGCTCCTAGAGAGATAAGTTTCTTTTCCAGATTTTCATATCCTCTGTCCAGATGATGCGCCTCGGT
>JAGGYH010000008.1 GCA_021162615.1 Candidatus Aminicenantota bacterium | reverse complement strand
TCATTATATCTTTTATAAACGGAGATAAATACTCTTCTCCCTTAAACAAATTACTTTCTGAAAAAGACACATCAACAAACCGGGCAACTCTCTTCATGTCTTTTGAAATGTGCCGGAAAAAGGAAGACAGAAGATAAGCATCACTTTCCCATGGCCCGGTATTTAAAGCTCTCATAATCCTTGCTAAAACATGAAAGGTATTTATCCAATCTAAATATTTCACTGAATCATCCGCGTTTTTTAGAAGAATTGAGAACAAATCCGGATTAGATAGAATATATTTCCGACTTGGTTCTTTATCAACAAAACCTGTATCTGTCCATTTCTCGAGTATTCTATAGACGATCTTCTGGTCAAATTGAACTGCCCTGGCGATTTGATTGGAACTTCCTTCTTTTATATAAAAGAGATAAAGCAGAACTTCTGCCCGGGCATTGACTCCGAAAAATCCTCTTAACAATAGCTGCAACAGCGGAGCTTTTTGAACTTTCGGTTTTGCAGTGACTCCCCTCACTTCGAATTTCTCTAAAGCCTGCTGGTATTCACTGGGTAAATTGTACTGTTCCACCTGCTCTTGTATCTGTTTAGAATCATCAACTTCCCTTTTCTTTTTAATGATGTTCTCAACCAAGTTATAGATAGTTTTAGATGCTAAAGGAATATTCAATTTGTCATCGTTTTTATGATAATAATCCCCAATTCGTTTAAGCCTGGAGACATTGATCCGTTCGCCATACTCATATACCCATTCCAATGCGGATGAAAATAGTCTCTTATCAAACTGTCCCATGAAAATCGTAGAGCCCAATAAGGCTTCAAGATCAATGATCCAGTCTTTTTCTTCTTCCAATTGAGTTCCTATACCCAGACATCCCCACTGCTTCCAGTGAATATCAAGAAGCTGATTGTAAAAATCCTTTTTAAATTCCTTCAGAGATCTCTTCATATCCGTGTTTCCTTAAAAAATCTTTCAAGATTGCTTTAAATCCTAAAGACACATCCTGAGTAAGAACCCACCTCGCTGCATCTTCAATTTCTTGCTTCGTTGGTTTTAGCTGAAACAAATCATCAACATGATAATCATTCCGATCCACTGCCGCAAAAAGCTTGAAATAGATTTGATCGAGTCGACTTATATAATAAATAGAAAGATAATTTCCATATTGCTTTTTAATTAATCTCTTTTCAAATCCTTGTGGTAAACCGGAATCCACCTGTGATGTCGGCCCTTTGTTTATCCATCCTTCAGGAAGACCGAAATCTTTTTGAACATCTTTGGATGCATCAGTTAAATATTTTGGGAATTTGTTTATCTTTTTTACCAAAATCTGACCATGCTTTTCCGAAACAGTTCCAAGAACATCAATATCTTTAGTAGTTCTGATAATCAGTCCCAAGACAAAAAGAGCTGTACCTCCACAAACCACCAAAGAGATAGGCGACCCGCCGTAGACTTCTATTTGTCGATCAAGGGCATGTAATATTTCATCCAGATTATTTTTATTAAGCATAATAGGATTTTAACGCCTAATTATTAGGCTGTCAAGTCCTATTTTATACATTTAACAATCATTAATACTTCCATTTTACTTCATATTTCTTAACAAGCTGATAACCTTCATGATCCGATTCAATGGAGATTTTATCAATAATATCGGATATAAAACAATTATCTATGTTATCGGTTGTATTCAATCTCGGTTTTTACAATGAAAAATCGATAATCCTTATAATCAACCTTTATCTCAGATTGGATAAATCTTCTTCCGTTCCTTTTGTTTGCGTATATTTCTTTTAAAACAAACCGGCTTGGAAACTGAATGTCTTTATGTTCATAACCATTTTCAGATAATAATATTCTCTTCTCCTTTATGTTCCCTTGTTTTCTAACCAACTGATAGTCATAAACATACTTGTTCATCTCTGATTGAAACCATGGCCGGTATATCGTCTCTTTTATTTCCTCTCTGCAGACAAAATAAAGGGATGTGTGGCGCAGCCTTTCACAGTACTCAGCACAGCCTTCAAGTATCTTATTGAGAGACGGACCTTCATCAGGTGCCGCCTTTGCTAATGCATGGTTAAAGGGGGAGAAAAGAAGTGTATAAGAAATAAAAATTATCAAACAAAATCTATTCATGCTGACTCCCTTTCCAAAGGGGACATTTTAGCATTGCATCGGCGGTCTTGACTTTAGTTAACATCATATTCTAAAATGCAGCTGATGGCAAAAGACAAAGTGACACTGAAAATCCCCAGGCCTCTTTATGAGAGGCTTAAGACCGTTATTGAAGGCAGTGGATTCAGCAGTGTCAATGAGTTTGTGGTTTACATACTGAGGGACCTTATGTCTGCAAAAAGCCAGGAAAAGCAGGAACTTTCCGCGGATGAGATCGAAGCCATCCGGAGAAGGCTGAAAGCTCTGGGATATTTCTAAGTTTTTCTTTTTCAATAATTTCCATACCATCTCCCGAGATCCATTACAGGCGTTCAAAAAAAACAAAAAAATTTATTGACAAAGTATTACTATTGGAATATATATTTACTACAATTAGGCTATTATTAGATTTTATTTTAGGCTGCTTGGATACGGCCAGAGATGAAAACAAGGAAAGACACATTCCGCCATAGAAAGGGGGAGATATGCGCTTTAAAGGAATAAAACGATATCTTTTTGATAAGGTCATAAATTTTTTCATCTCAGACTATTTGAGCTGGAAGCCCATAGAGAGATTTTGTCTCGAAGGTCATGAATTTAAAGAACAAACGCCGGAAAATCAGGTTATAGAAGAAACGTCTTCCATTCAAGAAAAAAACAGAGAGCCGTTAAGCTTCAAATAATGAGAGCAGAAAATTTCGAGTAAGGAGGCATCATGCATTTATTTGAATTTTCCATTTTCATCATAGTTCTTGCTTTTGTTTGTGAGTATATTGATTCATCCCTGGGAATGGGTTATGGAACCACCTTAACTCCAATTTTATTGATCATGGGGTACAATCCCCTTCAGATCGTTCCTGCGGTTTTGTTGTCCGAGTTGATAACAGGGGTGAGCGCTGCTTTTTTTCATCACCGCTTTAAAAACGCCAACTTTAAGATCGGTACGGTTGACACAAAAACAGTAATGGTTTTGGCTGGCTGCAGTATAGTAGGGACCATCGTTGCTGTTTTTGCTGCGCTCGCTTTGCCGAAATTTTATATAAAGCTTTATATCGGAATCCTTGTGTTTACCATGGGACTTCTGATCCTTATTAACCTGAACCGCACTTTTAAATTCTCTTGGCTTAAGATTTCTTCTCTGGGAATGCTGGCTGCGTTCAATAAGGGAATCAGCGGAGGCGGCTATGGGCCTCTGGTGACCAGCGGTCAAATTTTATCCGGAGTGAATTCAAAAAATGCCATAGGGATCACATCCCTGTCTGAAGGTCTGACCTGTTTGGTCGGAGTTATCACCTATTTGATCTTCACAAATCACACCATTGGATGGCAGCTTGCCCCGTCCTTGGTTTTAGGGGCCATTCTTTCCGTTCCTTTTGCCGCGTATACGGTCAAAAAAGTCAAGAATATGCGTCTTAAGTTGATCGTGGGAATAGCCACTCTTGTCCTCGGGTTGGTTACTCTGGGAAAATTATTTCTCTAATCTTTCATTGATTTTTTCATCATGAATTCACTGCAAGCCTTTAAATCAGTAGATTAGAAACTCAAAAAGAACAGAGATCTCCCTTATCCCTGAACAAGGGGATTAGAATATCACATATATTCTGATAGCTCCTCAGCCGCCATAGAGAGCTGAGCCTGAGGAGGCGGGGGCCGAGCAGCCTGTCTGCTTTTTTCCGGGAAACGTTCTTTGATCCGGTCCAGTGTTTTTGCCAAACGTTCGGGTTTAACAGGCTTTAAAAGATAATCCAGGACAAAGGCCTCTATAAGCACTGGCCCTTCAGCATTTTATTTGGGTAAATTGACAGATGTTACAAGATTGGAATAAAATTATTAAAATTAAGGAGGAAATAATGAAAAAGTCTGTCTTAATCTTTTTATTAGCTGCAGGATTCTTTTTTTCTATATTCCTTTCAAACTGTTTTTCTCCTAAGCAATCATATGATCTTGTAATAAAGAATGCTCAAATCATTGATGGTTCCGGAAAAGCTGGATTTACAGGCGATGTGGGAATAAAAGACAGTAGAATAATAAAATTAGGGAATGTAGCTACAAATAATGCGAACAAAATAATCGATGCAAAAGGGCTAACATTGACTCCGGGTTTTATAGATGTCCACACTCATTATCCCTATACGGCAACCAGTTCTGGCTTTACCAGCAGTTTTCCTTCCTGGGCATTCGAAGGAGGAAAGGAAGAGTTCTTAAAGAGATTGAAAGATAGGAAGACCTACAATAGAATAAAAAATTACATTATCGAGGCGAGGGATTTTCTTATATCATCGTCAATGGAAAAATTGTCATAGAAAATGACAAATATACGGGAGCACTCCCTGGAATGGTTCTCTACGGACCCGGAAAAAACAATTGATTCAGAACAAAAAGGATAGATATGACTATTAGAAAATCAAAGAATATTTCGTTTACAGCTATTTTATTGTGCACTTTCATGCTGGGTTTTCTTCACAGTCAAATATACACCCAGGAAAACAATGACTGGGAAAATCCTGAAATTATAGGTCACAACAAAGAGCCTGCACACTGCACACTGATGCCTTATGAAGATTTCAAGAAAGCTTTAGAAGGGACGAAGAAAGCTTCAAGTTTCTTCAAATCACTCAACGGCAAGTGGAAGTTTAACTGGGCCTCAAAACCTGCTGACCGCGCGCTTGATTTTTATAAGCTCTCCTACAATGTCAGCAAGTGGAAGGATATTTCAGTCCCTGGCAACTGGCAAATGCAGGGTTATGGAAGGCCAATTTACACAAATGCACGCTATCCATTTGAGAAAAACCCTCCATATATCCAGCATGACTATAATCCTGTCGGGTCATACCGGAGAGAATTCGAGATTCCCGAAGAATGGAAAGAGCGTGAGGTGTTTATTCATTTTGACGGTGTCGAATCTTCATTTTACATCTGGGTCAATGGAAAAAAGGTTGGCTACAGCCAGGGAAGCAGGACGCCTGCAGAATTCAATATTACAGAATATATATGCCGTGACCGCAATATTTTAGCAGTAGAGGTTTACCGCTGGTCTGACGGATCTTACCTGGAAGATCAGGACTTCTGGCGGCTTAGTGGGATTTTCCGTGACGTTTATTTGTTTTCTACTCCTTCTGTTCACATTAGAGACTTTGAAGCCGTATGCAGCCTGGATGATGAGTATCATGACGCAATATTAAAAATCACCACCAAAGTAAGGAATTACTCTAACATTGGATTCGAAAACCCTAAAGTCGAGGTTGCCATGCTGGATGCGGCAGGAAAACATGTTGGCCCTGATGTACTAATGGAAGGTTCCACTAAATATATAGCACCTGGTACGGAGAGCACGATCAAGATGAAAGCTTATGTTACTAATCCGCTCAAGTGGTCAGCAGAAAAGCCTAATCTTTACACTTTGCTTATAGCACTTAAGGACTCTGAAGGTAGGATCCTCGAAGTGGAACGCACTAATTTCGGATTTCGCAAAGTAGAAATAAAAGACGGCCAGCTTTTGATAAATGGATCTCCTATCCTTATCAAAGGCGTGAACCGGCATGAACATGACCCTGATACAGGGCATTACATCAGCCTCGAATCCATGGTCAAAGATATTAAGATTATGAAACAGTTTAATATCAATACAGTACGGACAAGCCATTACCCAAACGACCCAAAATGGTATTCCCTCTGTGATAAATATGGAATCTATCTCATAGATGAAGCAAATATCGAATCGCATGGTATAGGCTACTCCCCAGAAAAAACTCTTGCGAACAAACCTGAATGGAAAAAGGCACATATGGATCGAATTATCAGTGTTGTTGAGCGCGATAAAAATCATCCTTCTGTGATTTTCTGGTCAATGGGAAACGAAGCCGGAGACGGGACAACATTTGAGTTTGCGAGTGAATGGATTCACCGCAGGGATCCATCGAGGCTCGTTCATTATGAACGTGCGGGAAGAAGACCCCATACAGATATAGTCTGCCCGATGTACTCCAGAATTGAAAGCATCATAAAATATGCCGAAAAAAAGCAAGATAGGCCTTTAATTCTCTGCGAATATGCCCATGCCATGGGGAATGCAGTCGGCAATCTGCAGGAATACTGGGATGCTATAGAAAAATACAAACATCTGCAGGGCGGATGCATCTGGGATTGGGTCGATCAGGGCTTCCGCAGAAAATCCCCGGACGGCAGAGAATTCTGGGCATACGGCGGAGATTACGGCGATGAGCCAAACGATGGGAACTTCTGCATCAACGGGCTTGTCTTTCCAGACCGCAAGATTCCCCCCAAGATGTGGGAAGTCAAAAAAGTATACCAGAATGTCGGAATCAAGGCTGATGACATAACCCAGGGAAAAATAACAATCCATAATAAATATTTTTTCACGAATCTCAACGAATTTGACGTCAAATGGAGCATATCTGAGGATGGGAAAGTTATTCAGCATGGCACACTCGGGCCGCTTGATATTGCTCCAGGGGACAAAAAATCTATTACTCTGCCTGTAAAAAAACCGGCACTCACACCAGGTGCTGAATACTGGCTAAAAGTGACATTCACATTGAATAAAGACACAATATGGGCAGATAAAGGCCATGAAATTGCATGGGAGCAGTTCAAAATACCTTTTAATGTGCCTCCAAAAAAAGCAGTGTATAAAAGGGGTGCGGTCAAATTAAAGCTAACCGAATCTAATGGACTTGTTAAAATCAGAGGAAAGGATTTTAATGTTATTTTCAGCCGTGAGAGCGGGACAATAACTTCTCTCGTTTATAAAAACAAAGCAGTAATCAAGAACGCCCAAGACAATATCAGAGGCCCGACATTGAATGCTTTCAGAGCACCCACTGATAACAACAGGCGTCTTGCAAAGAGCTGGTATCAGGCAGGTCTGGACAAACTTCAACGTCAGGTTAAAGATTTTCATATAAAAAAATTAGAAAATGGAGATATTCAAGTATCTGCACATATTACATGTCATGGCACTGAAGAAAGCGGGTTTGAACATAATTGTACATACACGGTTCAAAGCAACGGTTGGATTCAGGTGGACAATGATATAAAACCGTTTGGAGAACTGCCGATTCTGCCAAAACTCGGAGTCCAACTCACAGTTATGGGAGATTTCAAAAATTTCCACTGGTACGGCCGTGGCCCGCATGAAAATTATCCTGATCGCAAGACAGGAGCTGCTGTCAGCTTATACCGCAGTACGGTTTCAGAGCAATATGTACCGTATGTAAGACCACAGGAAACAGGGAATAAAGAAGATGTCCGCTGGGCAGCCTTTACAGACAGTTCAGGTGAAGGCCTTCTTATAGCTGCTGATGATGTGTTATCAGTAACAGCTCTTTACTACACGGCATCTGACCTTGACAAGGCTGACCATATTAATGAACTTACCCCAAGGAAAGACATTATTTTAAACCTGGATACATGGCAGTACGGCCTGGGGAATGGAAGCTGCGGCCCTGGAGTGATAAAAAAATACTCACTTTATCCCAAATCATTTGACTTCAGCTTCAGTTTTCGTCCTTATACTAGGCCAAAAAACTAAATAAAATATAAAAGGAGGGAATGTGTTATGAAATCTCAATTTAATAATCTCAAAGGGCTGGCAATTGCCTTTGTAATTATCTTTATTCTTGCATCTATATCCGGTTCCGCTGCACAAAAGGTTCCTATCAGCTTTGATGATTACCATGGTTATACAGGCACTGTAAAATACATCAAGGATGTTGCAAGAGTATATCCTGATATCACAAGGCTTATCGAAATCGGGAAAAGCAACATGGGAAGGCCGATCTATGTCCTGGTTATTTCTAATATGAAAACAGGAACCACAATCGATGCACACGTGAAGTTACGAAATATGCGTAAGGAAGGGGTAAAAAACGTCACGCCTATGAAAGCTTACCAGGGAAAACCCGGACAATGGATCTGCGGCAGCACGCATGGAAATGAGCATACAGGAACCGAAGTCTGCTTATATATTATCGACAAACTGGTTTCAGGCTATACTTCAGACACATGGATCAAAAAACTTATAGATGACAAAACCTTTTATATCTGTCCTGTTGTTAATCCCGACGGCGTATATAACAGTGTTGAAAAAGGTATTTCCCAGAGATACAACAGTATGATGAAAGACAACGACAGAGACGGAAAGGTCAATGAAGACGGGCCTGACGACCTAAACAGAGACGGGTATGTCACACAATTTCGTTATAAGGACTCCAAAGGTCGGTATGTGATTGATGATGTTGATCCACGATTGATGGTCCAGCTAGGCCGAAACGAGAAAACAGTGAAACCGCGTTATTCAGTTGTTATAGAAGATAAAGACAATGACGGTGACGGAAAACGAGGAGAAGATCCGGAAATAGGGATTGACATAAACCGAAATTTTCCTGAAGGATGGTTCAAAGAAGACGGCATGCAAGGCGGACAAGGGGATTATCCTACTTCTTCTCCGGAAGCCCATGCAGTCGCCGAATTTTTTACAAACCATACGAATATTCTTATGGCACAGTTTTATCACACATCCGGCGGATTCACTTACAGGCCGCTGGGAACCGCTCCGCATACAAAACTGGCCCCAAAAGATGTTGCTGTATTCGATTTTATCATGGGAAAGAAATACCTTGAGTTAATCGGTGAAGAGATTCCGGAAGCATGGAAAACACCAGAGTTAATCGATAAATTCAAAGAAGAACTAAAAAAAACTTCCAAAAACAAATATGCTATCTCACGCGGGTATGAACTCCCACGGGGCTGGAAAGTCAGCTACAACGAAACAAGGGACCGCCGCTACAGTTATGGCTTAGCGACCGACTGGTTATATATGCAGTATGGAGTATATTCCATAACAACCGAACTCTGGAATCCCCAAAAAGACATAAAAGGCCTCTCTAAATTCACCGGAAAAAATGCCAGATTAGAACTGGCGCGCGCAATTCTGAAATATCAGGATGAAAAATTCGCCGGCAAGTTGTTCATACCTTGGAAAAAATTTAAGCATCCTGAACTTGGAGAAGGCGAAATTGGAGGCTGGATCCCAAAATACAGGGGAAATGCATTCCCAGGAGAACCACTTCTTGGCGTATGTGAGACACACTGGCAGTTTGAACTTTTCAGGGCAGGCCTCCTGCCAGAAGTAGTAATTACAAATGCAAAGGCCCGAGTATTGTTTAATACAGACAATGCACATGATGCAACCGTATTACAGAAGGGGAATCTTGTGACCGTTAAGAAAGGAAAATCAAAAGGCAGGTATAAGATCGTCGAGGTAACTGCCACAATAGAAAATACAGGAAAACTCGCAACTCATATCGCACGCGGAGCCCAGCTGGCTGGCAACAGAGAAGATGTTGTCTGGCTCATCGGTGACCGTGATAAAGTCACTTATCTCCAGGGAACACCTTTTCAGAAAATCGGAGTTCTTGAAGGAGTAATGAAAATACCCGGCTTTTCAGCAAAAAGCACTCCTCCCCCATCGTCTCAACAGAGATACCGTTACATGCCGCAGTATTATCCTCGGCAAATGACACAGCGTCAGCAGCCAAGGCAGCAACAGGACATGCAAACAGGCCCTAAACGTGAAGTCAAGTGGCTCATCGCAGTAGAAGGGAAAACGCCTCTTAAAATAGTCGTTACCTCACAGAAAGGCGGCACTAAAGTAAAAGAAATTTTAATCAAATAAGACAGGAGTTTAAGATGAAATCAAGAACTAATTTAAAATATATGATTGTTTTTGGTCTGGCTTTCACAATGCTTATATCCTTTGGAAGGACGCTGCATGCCCAGAAAAAACTTCAAAAAAGTCCAGGCGGCTACCATGGGGAGCTTGATTTCCCAATAAGCTGGGGCAGGTACTATTCGTATGCTGAATGGACAAAAATAATGCATGACATACAGAAAAAGTACTCTCACCTGTCAGATATCGAAAGCATAGGGAAAAGCCGCATGGGACGCGATCAGTACCTTATTACTATTACCGCAAAATCGACTGGAAAACACGAGGACAAACCCGCAATGTGGGTAGATGGAGCAATACACGGAAACGAGGTCAACGGAATTTCATGTTCTCTGTATCTTATGTGGTATCTGCTTACAAGGTATGACTATGACCAGTACGTTTACAACCTTGTGAATAACTGCACGTTTTATATTCTTCCAGGCTTGAATGTCGATGCGAATGCATCCTTTGTTGAATTTCCAAATACCGCTCACAATCCGCGAGAACCGTTCAGGCCTGAAGACAATGATGGTGACGGTCTTTACGATGAAGACAGAACCGAAGACGTAGACGGCGATGGAGAACTTTCCACAATGTATATCGAGGACAGCAACGGAGAATACAAACTTTCAGCAGATAAACGCCGCTTTGTTCGGCTCACTAATATGGAGGAAGATGTTTTAAGGTTCCGCCGTATAGGCCAGGAAGGATATGACAACGACGGTGACGGCATGATTAACGAAGACGATATCGGAGGTCCTGATCCTAACAGGAATTATCCTTCAGGTTGGAATCTTCAGGCAGGAAATCCATATCCGATGTCAGAGCCATGTACACGTAATACATATGAATTCATGCTGAAACATCCGAACATCTTTGCCGGTTTTCATTACCATAATATTGGCAGGCTAATAATGTTTGTCAGTCCACCCAGGGCAACCAGCACTCAAAGGCAAACTGCTGAACAAAGGCTGAAGGAACAGGAAAGATTTAACCAGTATCTTCAAGAACTGCGAAAAACCAACAAGTATGCTCAGGCTTTCGATATCCAGGTCCGTCCGGGATATGAAGAAGACATGAATGCCCAGGCAAAGATTGTCACGATGGGTGCCCGCATTTTAAAGAATTACCGTCCGGTCACATCAGGAGGGATGGGGCAAGCACAAGCCTCTACATACGACATGCTGGGAGCCTATGCTTACCTGATAGAACTATGGGGATCGCCCGTATTCGATGCCGATGAGAATGATGACGGAAGAGTCTCTGACGAAGAACTCCTTAAATGGATCGATATCGAACTGACAGGAGAAGGCTGGGTAATGCCTCATAAATGTTCGCATCCAGACCTCGGGGAAATATGGATCGGTGGCACACGAAAAAAGCACGTATACAGAACACCCCCGGCCCGCTATATCAAAATGGAGGCCGAAAAGAATGCAATGTTCGTTATGTACTGCGCCAGCCAGTTCCCTAAAGTGGAGATAGATGAAGTGAACGTGACACCTGAAACGGACAATCTCTACTGGATCGATGTTGCAGTTAAGAACGACAGGATTTATCCTACCGTATCTGACAGAGCATTAAAGCTTAAAAGAGCGGTTAAGGACAAAATCACTGCCATATTCTCAAATAATATTTCTATGGTCGAGATACCAAAGAACCTGACAAAAATCGGCCCTCAAAACTACAGCACACAGAGTGAAACAATCGGCAAAGAAGGAGCAGAATTCAGGCTGAAAGGAAAGCAGACACTGCATTTCTGCATCCTTGTACAAATGGACGGCTCTCAAGGCTGGGTGGAATTTAATGTAAAGTCCCAGCATGGAGGCAAAGACAAGAGAAGAGTCAATATCAAGCTGAGCGATTAAAATTCATTTTGTGTAAATAGGATGGTTTTAATGACAGGTTAGATTTCCAGTGGAATAAAGGAAAAAGATGTGAAAAAAAGATTTACTGTCATCCTTGTGAATCCAAAACATCCAGAAAACATTGGCCTTATAGCACGCAGCATGAAGCAGCCGGATGTAAGTTATGTAACTTGACCAAACCTGGTTCGGATGATTTATCGTCAATCCTCTCAACAGATTAGGAAAATCGATTCAGTCCAAAAAGCTCACACTGGCGGGATAATGAAATCTTTAGATTCCCTGGTCCTACTTCTTTCCTCTTGTCTATGACTATAGTTTCTGAGATTTTTTTTAAGCCAGTCCAGCTCAACCTTCAACTGCCCAACCTGCCGGTAAAGTTCTGAAATAAGCTCCTCGAAACCCTTATCTTTCTTCTTCCTCATATTGACCATTTTGTCATACCTCCTTTTGAGTTATGGCAGGTCGCCTTCAGCAACATGAATATCGGTGCGGCATACGCCACAGGCAACATTTTTGATTCTGATTTCATGTCCTTTTGGTTCAGGATCAGGAAGCGCTTTCAACACAAGCGGTTTTTCCTCAATTGGCGCTTGATTTTCAAGAATCCATGCTTTCATATTGACCTCTAAAGTAATAGTTCATTACCGATGATGCTGCTTCTTGCTTTTTTTCATAACGATAAAAGCAGGGGGTACATTATTACCCTCTAAATAACAAAAATGCTATGGTAAAAATCTTCTACAATCGAATTAAATTGCTCTCGATAACGTTTCATAGCTGCAGGCAACTGAGCCATGATATCTCCAGCGATGAGACCATCTTCTCCTGTTTCCTTTGCCGCAAGATCGCCAGCGAAACCATGCATAAAAACGCCCATCCGTACGGCATCGTTAATCGAAAATCCAAGCCCGAACATTGCAGCGATCATGCCAGTCAAAACGTCGCCGCTGCCAGCGGTCGCCATTCCTGGATTACCACTGAGATTGATAAACACGCTCTCATCTGGGTAGCCGATCAAAGAATGCGCGCCTTTCAAGACAATTGTGGCGTTGAGTTTTTGGGCTGTGTTTTGCAGAACATCGATTTTATTTTTTATAATTTCATCAATTTGTTGCCCTGTGATTCGTGCCATTTCACCAACATGCGGCGTTAAGATTGTGGGAGTTTTACGTTTCTTAATAGCTACCAAATCATTGGCAACAGCAGTGATCCCATCTCCGTCAATGAGCAACGGCTTGTTAATTTCAGTGCTTAACTCCCTAACTAAAGTTTGTGTTTCTTCATTTAAAGATAATCCTGGTCCAATGACAACCATATCGGTATTCTCAGAAAATTGCAAAAGCTGCTGTTTGTTCTCCAGGCTAATACTGCCTGACGAAGTGCTTTTTTGCGGTACAAAGACAATCTCGCTGCCTTTATTGCCGATGAAGGCAGAAACATTTTCGGGAGTCGCCAAAAAAGAAAGCCCGCCGCCAGCTTTTAAAAATGATAATGCAGCAAAGTAGGGTGCGCCCAGATAATTTGATGATCCAGCAATGAAAAGTACTTTGCCATAGTTCCCCTTGTGGGTATCTTTGCTTCTTGGCGGCATCGGTATGGGATCGTTGGTTGCAACTCTCAATTGATCAGAATCATAAATCGCAGGCGGAAAGGAAATATGGGTGACATATAATTTACCTCCCATTTCAAACCCAGGGTAAAGCATGTTGCCTATTTTTGGCAAACCAAACGTGGTTGTATAATGCGCTTTCACCGAAGTACCCATTACCTGTCCTGTATCGCCATGGATGCCCGAAGGAATATCAATGCTGAATACTGGCTTTTTGCTTGCGTTTATCAGGCTAATAACATCTTTATATTTCCCGCCGACCTCTCGATCGAGGCCCGTACCGAAGATTGCATCGACAATGGCATCTGCGCTTTTCACTGCCTCACTTGCCGAAGCTGCATCTTGAAGATCGAACATTTCGATTTGCAGTTTATCGGCGATATCAAAATTCTGTTTTGCAGCGCCTTTGAATTTCGAACGATCACCTAAAATGAAAACGGTAACTTTGCCACAATTGGAATGTATTTTCCTTGCCACCACTAAACCATCGCCGCCATTATTGCCAATGCCACAGAAAATCACAAAATATTTATCTTTAACACCAAACTCCTTCAAAATAGTGAAATAAGAAGCCTGACCCGCATTTTCCATGAGTAATTCTTCAACAATACCATATTCTTCAATCGTCCGACGGTCAAGATCTCTCATTTCATTTACACGGCTAACTTTCATCACTATTCTCCTTATTACTAATTCTTTTTAACTTCTCAAGCTCTCCCAATATCTTCTTTGCAATAATTATTTCCCCCTTAAAAATGCCTCATCATCCTATTAAAACATTTCATTATATGTCTTTAAATAATCTGGCTAAAGGATTCCCAGGCGCTACGACATCCAGGTCAAGGAAATAACCAAAGGGTGTTTGAAAGACCTCGTAGTTGGATTTTTTTAATCGCTGCTCTGAATTATCGAGCAATTGCTTTGTAATTTCAGGTGAAGCTTTACTCTCGGATAAATGTGTAAATGAATGCAAGATTATTCTTTTCGTATTGTTTTTCCTGGCTG
>JAGGYH010000103.1 GCA_021162615.1 Candidatus Aminicenantota bacterium | reverse complement strand
GATGCTTCGCGATCATTATTGTTTCCTTTGTCCAGGATTTTATTCCTTAAAAATATAATGGATAAAATCAAAAAAAGAAATGAAATTTTTATATATTTTGTTGATTTACAACAAATTTGATATTAATGTAATTAACGTGCTCTTATTCAAGAAAAAAAGGAGGCAAACTAAAATGCGCAAGACCTTTTATATTTTTCTCGTTTTAATATTTTCTCTTCCCAGTATACTGACCGGGGCCAAAGGTTCATTTACCTTGGAACAAGTTTTAAGTTCTCCTTATCCCTGGAGCCTGGTTTCAGCCAAAAAAGCCGACCGGATCGCCTGGGTGTTCAACTCCAAAGGAGCAAGGAATATTTGGACCGCGGCTGCCCCTGATTTTAAACCCGTCAATCTGACTGGATTTACCCGTGATGAAGTCTTTGAAATCCCGGATGTCAGTATCACGAATGACGGCGAGGTCATTGTTTTTGTAAAAGGAGGCCGGCCCAACAGCGAAGGATGGGTAACCAATTCTGACAGCGATCCAGCTGCAAGGGAACAAGCTGTATGGGCTGTTCGAACCGATACTCACTTCATGTGGAAGCTGGCTCTGGGAAGCAATCCTGTTCTTTCTCCTGACGGACAATGGGCTTTGCTGGTCAATGACGGACTGATCTATCGAGTGTCACTGTCCCCTCCTTCAGACCCTAGTGAAATGCCGGAACTTGAGTTGATGTTTAAAGCTGCCGGTTCCAACGGCTCTCCCCAATGGTCTCCTGACTGTACCAGAATTGCTTTTGTTACCAGGCGGAACGACCACAGCTTCATCGGAATCTACCATATAGCCAAACGAAAGATCACATGGGTCGCTCCCTGTGTTGACAGGGACAGCGATCCCAGCTGGTCTGCCGACGGTCAGAAAATCGCCTTTCTCCGCAGACCAGGACTGCAGTATGATGACTCTCCCCGTCCCCGCTATTGGTACAGAGGGCCTGCTGACCTTGAGATCTGGATTGCGGATGTAAACAAAGGAACGGCCCGTAAAATATGGTCTTCCCCCAAAGACGAACCTCTTTTTTATTCTTTCCGTAACTTTGAACTGACAGGAAATGACAGAATCCTTTTTACAGCGGAAAATGAAGAATGGAATCATGTGTATTCCCTTTCCATCTCAGGAGGAGAACCTGTTGATCTCACACCCGGGGAAGGATTTGTGGAACATCTGGGACTAAGCAGTGACGGCAAGACTCTTTTTTTCAGCAGTAATCGCGCAGATATCCATGGACGACATATCTGGAAAGTTCCCACTTCAGGAGGAAAAGCGGTCCAACTGACCAAAAAAGACACTATCGGTACTTATCCCGCAGCTCTCGGGTCCGGAAGTAAAGTCGCTTTTCTCTATGCTACAGCTTCGCATCCCACTTCCATTGCCGTGGTTCCTTCCGGCGGGGGGAAAATTGATGTCATTGCACCGGATACGCTGCCCGTGGAATTCCCTGCGGATGATTTGGTGATCCCTGAGCTGGTAACCGTCAAATCCCCTGACGGGCTGGATATTCCCTGTCAGCTGTTTCTTCCCAAAGGTGCGAAACCGGGGGATAATCGACCGGGTGTGGTTTACACCCATGGAGGCCCTATCCGCCAGATGCTCCTGGGCTGGCATTACATGGAGTTTTATTCAGAGGCTTACGGAATCAACCAGTATTTTGCAAACAAAGGGTATGTAGTGCTCTCTGTCAACTACCGCAGCGGAATAGGCTACGGCCGCTCATTCCGGGAAGCTGATAATACCGGCATGCAGGGCGCTGCTGAATACCAAGATGTCCTGGCTGGAGCCAAGTACCTTCAGGACCGGCCAGAAGTCGATCCGAACAGAATCGGTAAATGGGGCCTTTCTTACGGAGGACTTTTAACAGCCATGGCCTTAGCCAGAAATTCAGATATCTTCAAAGTGGGCGTTGACATGGCCGGCGTGCATGATTGGTCACAACTTCGGGGCAGGCTTGATGAAAAAATGCGCCAAACAGCGAGGGAGTCATCCCCAGTGGCAAATATTGAAACCTGGACTTCCCCAGTTCTTTTTATTCATGGGGATGATGACCGTAACGTGCCTTTCCAGCAGACCACTGATATTGTGCAAAAGCTAAGAGCTAAAGGAGATGTCCATATTGAGCTCATGATCGCTCCTGACGAACCCCATGAATTCCTCCTTCACAAAAACAGGATGGAGGCGTATAACCGCACATTCGAATTCATCAATCGCTTTATTGGAAAATATAGAATCACTTCACAAGCAAGGGAAAAGCCCAAAGAAGAAAACAAGAAATTATCTACGCCTGACATTTACATCAATAAATAGAAAAAGAACTTCCAGATATTATATTGACTGTTCTCGTTTTTTATGTGTATGATGGGTGCTGAAGTTACCAGGAGGAGAAATCATGCATCCCCCATATATGTCCCGCCGTTCATTCATAACGTCTATGGGTATGGCCGCTGCTGCAGCCATTGTTCCCGTCAAACTCTGGGCCACTAAAAAGAAATTACCCAATATCGTCTTGATTTATGCGGACGATCTCGGCTACGGAGACGTCAGCTGCTATGGTGCGACAAAGTTCAAAACCCCCAACATCGACCGGCTCGCTTCTCTGGGCCTTCGCTTTACGAACGCCCATTCGCCCTCAGCGACCTGCACTCCCTCGCGGTACGCGATGCTGACCGGTGAGTACGCCTGGCGAAAGGAAGGGACGGGCGTTGCACGGGGCGATGCCCGCATGATCATCCATCCCGGCCGGACGACTCTGCCTTCCGTGCTCCAAAAGGCCGGCTACACAACAGGCGTTGTCGGCAAATGGCATCTCGGCCTGGGAGCCGAAAATCAGGATTTGAATTGGAACAGCGACATCAAACCCGGCCCGCTGGATATCGGATTTGATTACTGCTTCCTTATTCCCGCCACGGGCGACCGCGTGCCCTGTGTGTATGTTGAGAACCGCCGCGTCGTGGGATTGGATCCGAACGACCCCATCCTGGTCAGTTACGGCAAACCCATCGGTAATGAGCCAACAGGTAAAGACTATCCCGAACTGCTCAAAATGCATCCCAGCCACGGGCATGACCAGACAATTGTCAACGGTATAAGCCGGATCGGCTATATGAGCGGGGGCAAGACGGCCCGTTGGGTAGATGAGGACATGGCCGATACCATCACCGGTAAAGCAATGGACTTTATCGAAAAACACAAAGGCGAGCGGTTCTTCCTGTACTTTTCAACTCATGACATCCATGTTCCCCGTGTGCCTCACCCCCGGTTCGCCGGCAAAAGCGGTCTCGGTCCCCGCGGCGATGCCATTGTGCAGTTCGACTGGTGCGTGGGCGAGATCATCAAGACGCTGGATCGCTTGAACCTTACAAAAAACACGCTTCTGATCCTTACCAGCGATAACGGCCCTGTTGTGGATGACGGATACAAGGACCAGGCCGTAGAGAAGCTCAGCGGGCACAAACCGTCCGGGCCCCTGCGCGGGGGTAAGTACAGCGCTTTCGATGCAGGTACGCGTGTTCCCTTTATCGTTCGCTGGCCCGACCGAATAAAGCCGGGTGAATCAGATGCTTTGATGTGCCAGATTGATTTTCTCGCTTCCCTTGCATCGCTTACCGGACGAAAACTTGATGCTGACGATGCGCCGGATAGTTTCAATGTCCTTTCTGCATTAACCGGTAAATCTCCTGTGGGCCGAGATCACCTTGTCGAGCACGCGGGTACGCTTTCATTGATCAAGGGACACTGGAAGTATATCGAGCCGAGCGATGGAGCCAAAATCGCCCGGAATGTAAATATCGAACTTGGCAATGACCCTGAGCCGCAGCTTTATAATCTCAAAAATGACCTCGGTGAAAGACATAACCTTGCGGCCCAACATCCGGAGATCGTAAAAGAGCTGGCTTCTCTGCTTGAGAAAATCAGAAGAAACGGCCGCAGCAGGCCGCTCCGGCAACCCCAATAAACAAAACACTTAACAAAGAATAAGAAAGGGAGTAGATTATGACTGACCAGTCGGTCAGATGAGAGGGAAAGGAGGCATGTCATGTCAGAAAAAATAACCCTTGTTTTTTCAATATTGATTCTTGCGTCCGGGCTATACAGCCAGGAGCTCACAGGCAGAGATATCATCCAAAAGGTCAATGATTTGATCAATGTTGAGACCAGCTATTCCAAATCAAAAATGACCATCACTACTACCTCTGGTCAAAAAAGAACTTTTATCTCTGAATCCTGGACTAAAGACAAGGGAGAAAAAAATTTAGTCCGGTACCTTGAACCAGCCCGGGTCAAGGACCAGGCTATCCTGATGCTGAACAATGCGGATGATATTTGGATGTTTTTCCCCCGAACCCAGAGGGTCCGCAAACTGGCCACTCATGCCAAAAAACAGAAAATGCAGGGCAGCGATTTTTCCTATGAAGACATGGGCAGTGGGGAAACCTTTATCAATGACTTTGAAGCTGAACGACTTGAAGATGAGCAAAAACAAGGATTTGACTGTTATAAAGTGAAACTGACGCGGAAGCCGGGAATTGATATCTCTTATGTTCAGATGATTATTTGGGTCAGAAAAGACAATTTTGTTCCTGTCGTTATTGATTATTATGACGAAGATGCCCCTGAACGAGTTCTTAAAACCCTGATACAGAGTGACGTCAAGGTCATTGACGGTATTCCTACAGCCATGAAGTTTGTGATGATCGACAAAAACAACAACTCTCAGACTGAGATGGAAATACTTGATGTCAAATACAATATTGAGCTGGATGACCGGATGTTCACGGAAAGGAATCTGAAAAGATAAAAAAGGAGCCAAGAAATGAGAGAGAAATTGCTGATCAAATTAGCTGAATGGCACGCCTTCCATCCCTGGAGGATGCTGGCTGTCGTGGTGATGCTGACCATTGTCTTCGGATGGTTTGCCGAGCATTTGAGCGTCACTATGCGGTGGGCTGACCTGCTTCCGTCGGGAGATAAAAGAACTGTGGAGTTCAACAAGGTCATCGATGAATTCTCTTCCGCGACAAGCCTGATCGTGGTTGTTCAAGGAGAGGAAGCGCGAATCAAAGAGTTCGCTGACAGGCTGGCCCCTGAAATATTAAAACTCGCGGATACAACCCAGAATGAAAAAAGTCAAAAACAGATCAACAACCTCAGAGAAAAACTCACACAATTAAGGGCCCGGGATAGCAACAAACTCAAAATAGCTGCGCTGCAGTCCGAGATAGACGCTTTAAAGAAAAAGATTGATTTCAAACTGTTCAATCGGGTCGATTACAAGATGGAAGCTGATTTTATTAAAAATCATGGTTTGCTTCTCCTTAAAGAAGAGGATTTGAAGAATATGCAGGATATGTTCCTGGATCCGAATCTTAAAGGCCTTCTGTTTAATCTCAACAACGCCATGGAAAAAGAATATGTGGGTCAGGAGGAATCGATCTCCACGCGGGAAAAGGAAGACCAGGCCGTCGCTCTTTTAGACGGCATCCAGGACTTTGTGCATACACTGAAGAGAGCGGCTCTTGGAGAGGACCTCTCTCAGAATGAGATCCAAAAAACAGTGGACAAATTCCTTATCGGCGGCCCTTACTTTCTCTCTTATGACCAAAAGGCTTTGGTGATGAATGTCATCCCGAATTTCACAATGCTTGATTTAGACTATGTTGTTTCAGGAACAGATTTGGTTCAGGATAAGGTGGATGAGCTTCTCCTTGATTTTCCCGGATTAGAAGCTGGCCTGACTGGATTCATTGCCGTAGGCCGGGATGAAATGGTCTATTCCCAGCAGGGTTTGGGCTACACAACAGCCATTGCCTTTATTGCCATCCTCTTCCTTCTTGTGATTTCATTCAGGATGTGGGCAGCCCCCCTCCTTGCCATGGGAAACCTGCTGATCGGTATCATCTGGGCCATTGGATTGGCCTCAGTCATAGTGGGACAGCTGAACATCATGACTCAAATGATGGCTGTCATTTTACTGGGTCTGGGCATCGACTTTTCCATCCATCTCATATCCGGTTTTACCGAATGGCGCGCTGCGGGAGACTCCATCCACGCGGCTCTGGAAAAAACATTTTTAAAAAGCGGAAAAGGGATCATCACAGGGGGAATGACGACAGCAGCTGCTTTCCTGGCTCTCGTTATCAGTCATTCCCAAGGCATGAAAGAAGTGGGATTGGTGACCGGTTTCGGCCTTCTAGCAATCCTTCTGTCAACGATGATTTTTATGCCTGTCCTTCTTGTCTTCCGGGAACGCCGCAAGGAAAAAAAATGGGCAAAAAGGAAAGATACAAAACAGCTCCCAAAGAAGGACATCTCCTTCCGTTTCCTCGGACATGTGAGCGGCTGGTTGGCAAAACAATACATTTTCACAATCATTTCTTCTATCCTTGTAACAGCTCTCTTCATCTGGTCAGGTCTCAAAATTCAGTTCGATCACAATTATATGAATATCGAAGCTAAAGGCCTGACCTCCATCAAACTTCAAGATACAGTGCTTGAAAAGTTTGATATGGGAATGGATTATGCTCTAATCCTTACAGAGAGTCCCCAGAAGTCCCGTCAAATGGCTAAACGTCTTCGTGATCTGGGAACTGTGGCAAGGACCGAAGATATTTCTCTTTACCTTCCCTCCCAAGAACAGCAAAAAAAGAGAATCCCCTACATCAATGAAATCAGGAATACTATCCAGGCAAGCCCTATAAACCAAGTACTGCCCCCAAAAGAACTCCCGGAACTGAACAAGGAGATCGACCGGCTTCAGATGAATATCATGGAGATTCAGGATATGGCTTTTCTCGGCGGCCAGGATAAAGTAGACAATAAATGCAGAGAGCTTGTGGGAGCCCCCAATGATCCCGATTCAGTGAATATCATCCAGAATCTGCTGGAAATTCTGGAGAAAGAAGGACCTAAGGTATCAAAAGGACTGTCAAAATTCCAGCAAACATTTTCGCCTTATTTTAAAGAATCTGTCATAAGTATGAGCGCCACAGAACCCATACATCTCAGTGAACTTCCTGCATCCATCCTGGACCGGTACAGCAATAAAAATCGCGACCAATTTCTTGTCACGATCTTCCCCAATGGAGACATCTGGAAAAATGCCAAGTTTTTAAACCGTTTTGTGGATGATCTGGAAAGAGTGAGTGATAAAGCCACGGGAATGCCGCCTGTTTTTAGAGCCTTGGTTCAGATTGTTGGCCGTGACGGAAGAAACGCCATGCTTCTGACCCTTGTTGTCGTTTTTCTCTTGTTGACTGCAGACTTTCACAATCCGCTCCACTCCCTTATGGCCATGATCCCTCTGGCCATCGGTATCTTCTGGATGATAGGGATCATGAAAATTTCCGGAATGATGCTGACCGTGATGAATGTCATGGCGTTTCCTTTGATCATCGGAATCGGTATTGATGACGGCGTCCACATCATGCACCGCTGGAGATACGAAGGGAAAAGCAAGATTTGGACCGTCTTTTCCAGCACCGGAAAAGCCATTCTTTTAACTTCGCTGACCACAATGCTTGCCTTTGGCTCGCTGGTATTTTCCATATGGCGGGGCTTCGGTCAACTTGGCGGTGCGCTCTTTATCGGAGCGGCAACCTGTTTTCTGACAACTGTGATCATTCTCTCCGGGATTTTCGGACTCCTGGAAAGGAAAAAGAGACCATAGTTTAATCTACAATGCCTGTGCTGAAAAGGCATCAAAGGAGTGTCAAAGAATTGTTAACAGTCTGTAAAAAAAGGATTTTTATAAATTCGGGATCACTCGTATCGAAGCGAATCCACAGGGTCGGAGAGAGCGGCTCTAATAGCTTGATAACTGACGGTCATAAGTGCCACAGCTAACACAACCAATCCGGCTACTACAAACATCCATATCCCCAGATGAATGCGGTAGGCATAGTTTTGCAGCCACTTGTTCATGGCAAAATAAGCCGCAGGCCAGGCAATGGCATTGGCAATGAGTACACTTTTTGTAAAATCTTTTGACAGCAGGGATACAATGCTTGACACATCAGCCCCCAGCACTTTCCGGATGCCGATCTCTTTGTACCGCTGTTCCGCCATATAGGATGCCAATCCAAACAAACCCAAACAGGCCACGAATACGGCAAGCCCGGAGAATAAAGTCAGCATCTGGCTGATTTTTTCCTCGGAAACATACAGACTGTGGTAGGAATCTTCAAGAAAAGTGTAACTGAATCGGCTTTCCGGAAAAACTTGCCCCCATTTTTTTTCAAGAAAAGCCAGGGTGTTTTGTGTGTTCTCAGGCCTGATTCTGACGGCAACAGTGTAAAAATAATCAGGATTTATATAGAGCATAAGCGGTTCTATTTTTTGTTTAAAGGAATACACATGGAAATCCTTGACCACCCCGATTACGGCCATCTCCCTGGTTCCGCCCCTTCCGGGCACACTGAATCTCTCTTCCAGCGGGTTCTCCAGTCCCATTGTTTTTACGGCTGCCTCGTTTAAAATCATGCCTTTCTTCTCGTCCGAGGATATTTCCCTTGCAAAATTCCGGCCCCTAATGACTTCCATTCCCAAAGAATCAAGATAATCATAATCAACCGCGATGGCCTGTATGGAATAATTTTGTATTTCTTCACCCGTCTTTCTTTGGATAGTCTTGATCTCCTTACTGATCCGGCCCGGAATAGTGTAAGCGCCTGAAACGCTCATGACCTGGGGAGACTGCTTGAATTGATTCCTCATGACCAAATATTTTCCTTTGAAATTAGGGTCCCTCGGCCTGAAATTCAAAAGGACTACGTTTTCCTTTTTAAATCCAAGGTCGCTGTTCTTCATAAAATCAAGCTGCTTGAGTATCGCCAGGCTTCCTATGATCAAAACAACAGCCATAGCAAACTGGGCAATGACCAAAATCTTTCTAAATCCGGATTTTTGGGATACCGGGGCAAAACGGTTTGCTGCGGCGTGAGCGGGTCGGTATCTTGAAAGAAAAATCGCGGGATAGCTCCCTGCAATAATCCCGACCACAAGGACAACAAGGGGAATGAGGGCATAAAAATACCTGAAGCTCTGCTGCCCTACGGAAAGACTGCCTTCAAGAAATGCATTCAGAGAGGGGTAGAACAATTCGAAAAGAACATAAGCTAGAGCAACAGCCATGACTGTCATGACCAGAGATTCTCCCAGAAACTGTTTGACAAGCTGGGACCGTCTGGCCCCCATGACTTTTCGCATACTCACTTCTTTGGCCCTTTTCAAAGACCGGGCTGTAGAGAGATTCATGAAATTAAAGCAGGCGATCAAAAGAAGAAGAACCGCCACAAAGGAAAAAACATACACATAAGTCTCATTTCCTCTTGGAGCCAGATCCACTATGGATTTTGATTTCATATGAATGTCTAAAAGATTCAGCAGGTTAAAATGGATCATGGACACAAAACTTTCGTTCGTGTTTCTCTGAAGCAGTTCATAGCTTCCCTGCAGGATATTTTCAAGGGAGGCCTGCTTTTTTATCAAAAGATAGGTGTATGTATCACCGAAAACCATCCATGGACGCTCAGACATTTTGCCGAGAGATTCAAGGGTGTTGAATGAAACGAGAAAATTACAGGTAAGATGTGTGTTGGCCGGGATGTTTTTCATGATTCCGGTAATTTTCAGCGGGTATTTGTCATTGTAAATGATCGACTGCCCTAATGGATTTTGTTCCCCAAAATATTTCTTTGCAGCTCTTTCGGTAAGGACCAATGAAAAAGGATCCTTCAGAGCTGTTCCCTTATCCCCTTCTATCAAGGGAAAAGTAAACACATCAAACACGGACGGATCAGCAAAAAACACATTGGATTCATTGAATTTTTTTTGGCCGTATTGCAGTACTGCGTTTTCATCCCGGTTAAAACGGACCGCATTGAGAACATCAGAAGCCTCTTCAACAAGAGCAGGGCCCAGCGCAGGCATTGCGCCGGCAAAGTCCATGGCCTTTCCCTTTTCTCCAAATTCTACAGATATTCGGTAGATCTGTTTGTGTTTCTTGTGGAAATTTTCATAGCTCAGCTCATTGGCCACATACATCAAAATCATCAGTGTTCCTGCCATGCCGATGGCCAGACCCGTTATATTGATCAGAGAAAATATCTTTGTCCTTAAAACATTCCGCAAAGCAACTTTTAGATAATTTTTAAGCATCGGCTCCTCCAGAGACTGTTATAAAGGAGATTTCATGTCATGCACAAAGATGCAAAAAACATGCCATCACAGGAAAATGGGATTCTTTAGAGGAGAAGGAGAATCATTGAAATAATTTATGTGCGTTTCTGAAACATTTGGTGTTCGTTTACGTACAGTATCGGTTTCCTTTCTCATCCATGCTTACTTTAAATTTTCCTGCCTCAAGAGCGTCAACGCACGATGTATCCAGTCCCTCGACAGAGCCTGACTCCAGAAACTGCCTTTCAATACGCCTTAAACACTCACCGACGACTCCATGTGCCCCTGGAGCTACAATGTGCAGGCTGTTTGGAAGATTCTTGTTTGCTTCCTCTCCCCAGCGCGGAGGAGTCACAGGATCAAGAAAGCCTGAAATGAATAATTTTCCTCAGCACCATTAAGGGCCTGATCATGAAAAAGTCTG
>JAGGYH010000035.1 GCA_021162615.1 Candidatus Aminicenantota bacterium | reverse complement strand
TGATATTAAAGGTTTTTAGGGGATATTTTTATGCTCTGGAATTTAAGGCTTTAAGAACAACGACCCCGCAAGGGCCACATAATTATAATGAGAAACCATCAACCTTGCAATACCTTTTTATTTTATTATTGTCTCAATACTAAAAATCAAGACTTAATCTTATCCCAAAAACAGCAAAAAAATTGACAGAATAATACGATAGTGTTATATTTATGCTTCTTTAAAAGTCGGGTTCAAAGAATCATAAAAATAATACCCAAAAAAGAAAAGGAGGTCTTTAAATGGCGTTAAAAGACACACTCAAAGCAAAAATCGGCCCTATGCAGGAAAGAGTTAAAAAGCTGATCAAAGAGCACGGCGATAAAAAAATCTCTGACGTAACCATCCAGCAAGCCTATGGCGGCATGCGCGGCGTCAAATGCATTGTTACGGAAACATCAGCTCTTGACCCTTTCGAAGGGATCCGGTTCAGGGGATTTAATATTCCCGAATTAAGGAAAAAGCTTCCTAAGGCTCCTGGCGGAGAAGAGCCTCTTCCGGAAGGCATTTTTTATCTTCTCTTAACAGGTGACATTCCCACTGAAGAAGACGTCAAGGAATTGACCGAAGAATGGAAAAAGCGCGGTGAGCTTCCTGACTATCTCATAAAGATCATGGATTCCATTCCTACTGACACTCACCCCATGACCCAATTCGCACAGGCCATTCTGGCCCTTCAGAAAGATTCCGTATTCGCTCAGAAATACAGAGAAGGAATCAACAAATTGGAATACTGGGATCCCATGTATGAAGATGTCATGAATCTCCTTGCAAAACTCCCCAAAATAGCAGCCTACATCTACAGAAGATCCTACAAGAATAACGAGCATATCCCTTCAGATCCTGATCTTGATTGGGGCGGCAACCTGGCCCATATGGTCGGCTCAGATGATGACAAATTCAAAGAACTGATGCGCCTTTATCTGGTTATCCACAGCGACCACGAGGGAGGCAATGTCTCTGCTCACACCACGCATCTGGTCGGCTCAGCCTTATCCGATGCCTACTATTCTCTTTCCGCAGGAATGGACGGCCTGGCAGGTCCCCTCCACGGTCTGGCCAACCAGGAAGTTCTCCGCTGGATCATGGAAGTGATGGACGACCTGGGCGGAGTTCCCAACAAAGAACAGCTCAAGAAATATCTATGGGACACTCTGAAAGCAGGAAAAGTCATCCCCGGTTACGGCCACGCTGTACTCCGTCAAACTGACCCCAGGTATATGGCCCAGAGAGAATTTGCCCTCAAGCATCTCCCTGATGATAAAATCTTCCAGGTCGTAAGCGCTATCTATGATGTGACTCCGGATATCCTTAAAGAACACGGAAAAGCCAAGAATCCATGGCCCAATGTCGATGCTCATTCCGGATGCCTGCTTCTCCATTACGGTATCAAAGAATATGACTTCTATACTGTCTTCTTCGGCGTTTCCCGTGCGATTGGCGTGCTTGCCTCTCTCATATGGGATAGAGCTCTCGGTCTCCCTATTGAAAGACCAAAAACCGTGACCACTGACTGGATTGAAGAACAGGTTAAGTAAAAAATCGATTGACAGCAGATAAAAGGAGCGGGTTTTGCCCCCGCTCCTTTTTTATTTTTACAGCAAAACGAGGTCCGGCTGTTATTTTATGAATCACCGAGGTTTATTGTATTTTACATCCTATTATTTTAAAATAACCATAAATGGAAAAAATCAAAATCCGCGGCAGACATGACCTCTGTTTAAAAGGAACCGTTAAAATAAGCGGAGCCAAAAATGCGGTTCTCCCCGCCATAGCCGCTTCCCTCCTTACCAAAGAAAAGGTCCATTTGCAAAACGTGCCTCAGGTTAAAGACGTCTTTACCATATTGACCCTGATGAAAGACCTCGGGGCAGAGTATGAAATCAATGACAACTCCCTCTGTGTCCAGGTAAGGAAGATAAATTCATATGAAGCCTCCTATACACTTGTCCGTGCCATGCGCGCCTCGATTCTGGTCTTGGGCCCTCTTCTGGCAAGGTATGGAAAGGCTATGGTCGCCCTTCCCGGAGGATGCGCTATCGGGTCCCGGCCCACTGACCTCCATATTCACGGTTTTGAAAAGCTGGGAGCGTCCATTGACCTCGAACACGGGTATATCAGAGCTGAAAGCAGCCGCCTTCAAGGAACAAAGATTGAGTTTGAAAGAAAAACAGTCGGCGGCACTGAAAACCTTCTTATGGCTGCCTGCCTGGCTAAAGGTGAAACCATACTGAAAAACTGCGCAAAGGAACCGGAAGTCGTGGACCTGTGCACATTATTGATAAAAATGGGAGCCAGAATTGACGGAGTGGGAGAAGATGTTATAAGAATAAAGGGAACAGCTGAACTGGGAGGAGCTTCCCATAATATCATTCCCGACAGAATCGAATCCGGGACTTTTCTCATAGCCGGGGCTCTGGCAGGAGACTCAATAACCATAAAAAATGTCCGGCCTGATCATCTGCATACCGTCATAGAAAAAATGAAATATTCCGGCGTGCCCATCACAGAACTCAGCACACATTCCCTTATAGTCTCAAAACAGGAAAATCTGAAGGCGCAGGATATCACCACTTCTCCCTACCCGGGATTCCCGACAGATATGCAGGCTCAGTTTACTGTGTTGATGACTCAGGCAGAAGGGACCTCTATCATAACAGAAACCATATTTGACAGACGTTTCTCGCATATCAATGAACTTCTTCGTCTCGGAGCGAATATCGAAGTTTCCGGAGACAAAGCCATAGTCAAAGGAAAAACACATCTCTCAGGAGCCGAAACAACAGCCACTGATTTGAGAGCCTCTGCGTCTCTCGTACTGGCGGGACTGATTGCCAGCGGAGAGACCACCATCACCGAGGCGCATCATCTGGACAGAGGATATGAAAATCTGGAAAAGAAACTTATCTCTCTAGGAGCTGACATAGAGAGAATAAAGGAATAAGGATGCAAAGAAAGGAGGAGAAATGAAAGACTGTATT
>JAGGYH010000047.1 GCA_021162615.1 Candidatus Aminicenantota bacterium | reverse complement strand
CATTCTTCGCACTGTGTTCTCGGCTGCTGCGTAACTCCCCCCGTCCGTGGGTCAAACATACTCACAGCTCGGCTTTGCCGAGTTCCCTCAAACACAGCACTCCGAAGGCTAAATCTTCAATGTCGCTACGTCCACACCTGAATTTCAGTAAGCTCTCTGCAACCTCGACTTGTGAATAATCCAGGTTAAAATAAAACAAGATTTTTACTGATAAATTTTCTTACCGATTTTTTTGAAAAGGTCTTTTTTAAAGTCAGGATTCACTATAATGCCTAAACCTTCAGCCTTTTTGACATAAGCCAGAGATAAGTCATAATCCTTTAAATAAAAATAAACCAGGGCTAAATAATGACACACCTGACCGTTTAAAGGATGGATCTCAAGAACCTTTTTATAATGCGCTTCGGATTTGGAAAAATTTTTATCTTTAAAATAAAGATTTGCCAGATTCAAATGAGCTTCCACAAATTGAGGATTCAAATCCAACGCCTTTAAAAACTGCTTCCTGGCTTCTCTCCTTTTCCCTGTCTCCTCTAATATGATACCCAGCAGGCTGTAGCATTGAGGCACTTCAAGACCCAATACCATGGATTTCCGGCACTCTTTTTCAGCCTGTTTATAGGATCCCTGCCTGTAAAGGGCATGGGCCAAGTTGAAATGCGCCACTGAGTTATCGGGATTTATCTCCAGAGCGGAACGGCATTCGCGGACCGCCTGGTCGAGCTCATCCAGCCTGAGAAAAACCGCTGCCAGACTGCAATAGGCCTTGTCATAATCAGGTCTCAAACGAACCGCCTCAAGAAACTCTTTCCTGGCTTCTCCCAGCATTCCCTTTAGAAAATAAGCCCGCCCGAGATTGTAATGAGCTTCCGGATAATCTGATTTCATCTTAATCGCTGTTTTATATTCATTTACAGCCTCATCTATCCTGCCGCAATGCACATATATACTTCCCAAGCTGTTATGGGGGCCGAAAAGCCGGGGATTGATTTCAAGAGCCTTATGAGAAATACGTTCGGCTTCCTCATAATTTTCTTTTAAAATCAAGGCCGCACCCAAAGTCGAGAGGGCTTCTGAGGAGCGGGGATTTATCTCCAGAGCTCTGCGGCATTCTCTTTCCGCATCATCGGCCCTGTTCATTTCAACATAGACATGCCCCAGATTGACATAGGCTTTGGCATAACGCGGATAAAGTCTGACCGCCTCTTTAAATTCACCAATAGCCTTCTCCAATAGGCCTTTTTTCATAAGAGCGATCCCCAGATTATAGTGGAGTTCCGGGAAACGCGCTTGAAGAGCCAGCGCCTTTTCATATTCGACAACAGCTTCGTCGATCCGGCCGGTTCTTCTTAAAACAATGCCCATCAGATTATGCGCTTCAGGTGAGTCGGGATTTTTCCCTATCAGGTCAAGACACTCTTCCATCATAGAGGAATAATCCTCCATCTCCAGGTAGAAAACAGCCAGAAGCATCCCTACACTGTCTTCTCTGAGCCCCAATGATTTTCGCTTTTTATACAGCGCCGCCGCTTTGTCCAACTTCCCTTCGGATAACGGAAAAACATAAGGATTGAAGTCTCTCTGCTTATTCAAGACAATCAGGCTTCTGGTGAATGTATCGAACTTCTCCCCAGGCTTTTCTTCATCCATAAGAGAGCCTTTTTCATGAAGGTCAGCGGCTCCGAACAGGTGGCCAAATTCATGAGCCATCATACGTTCCATTGTTGATTCGGATGGAAGTTCTCTCAGTAAAACAGTGCTGTTCAGGTAGGCTGCGATTCCGGAGTATTCGAACTCCATTCCCTGCTGACCTTGAGAGGTCAATCCCATCACCACATCACAGCCTTCATGAGAAATTTTCTTTCTTAAATCATGCAGCAGTTCAAAGAGGGAATCTGCGCTGTTGTCAGAATTCCAGAAAACAAATTTTTCAATGTGAAACCGGATAGAGAACTCATTTTTAAATCTGGCAGAAGAACGGGATATCAATCGTTTTGCTCTCAGCTGCCAGTCACTTTGGCTGCGGAATTCCTCATCCGCTGCCACTTTGATGCTGACCGTTCGAAGCTCTTCATCACAGGCATAAGAGAGAGGAAATAAGTGCAGAAGGAAACAAAGCAAGACAGCCGTTCTCAAGAGAGAACATAAAAGGATCTGAATATGAAAGGCCCGGTCCCTGCTCACTATTCTTGGATTATAGCACACACACATACATTTTTCTTCGAATTTTTGGATAGGGGAATACCTTTCTTTTTTTGACTTCAATGTGATCCCGTGCTATATGGAGAAGGGATTAACCCTTATTTACTTCACAGGAGGCCTCTTATGAAAAAATCCAGACAGACTCCGTGGCCCTTTCTGGGTGCCTTAGGAATAGGGCTGCTGTTATTGATAACTGTCCCTCTTGTCTCCGGCCAAGATTATGATATCAAAGCAAACTATACGAAATCCGAACATATGATTTCTATGAGGGATGGCATCAAACTCTACACCCAGATTTATGCTCCTCTGGATAAAAGTCAAAAGTATCCTATCCTTCTTTTCCGGACTCCTTACTCTGTGGGCTACTACGAAGCAACCCGATTTAGGCCCTTTCTCGGCCCGAACAAGGCGTATGCCGAAGAAGGATTCATCTTTGTCTACCAGGACGTCAGAGGCAAGTTTAAATCAGAAGGAAAGTTCACGGTCATGAGGCCTCATAAAAAAAACAAACAAGGGCCCCGGGATACTGATGAAAGCAGTGATACTTATGATACCATTGAATGGCTGTTGGAAAACATTTCCAACCATAACGGCCGTGTTGGGCAGTGGGGGATTTCCTATCCCGGTTTTCAGACCGTCATGGGCATGATCGACGCCCATCCCGCTCTGAAAGCTTCTTCACCTCAAGCGTCTCCTTCTGATATGTGGATAGGGGATGACTTCCATCATAATGGCGCTTTCCGGCTCATGTATACGTTTGGATGGCTGGCTCATAACGCTCAAACAAGAGCCGGGACCACGGAAAAAGGGGTTCAGAGATTCGATTTTGGAACACCTGACGGATACAAATTCTTCTTAGACTTGGGCCCTGTCTCCAATGTTGACGAAAAATACTTTCACAACCGTGTCCCCACCTGGAACGAGTACATGGAGCACGGAGATTACGATGACTACTGGAAAAAGCAAGATGTCCTCCAGTATCTCAAAAATATCAAGCCCGCTGTTCTAAACGTTGCCGGATGGTTTGATGCTGAGGATTTCTACGGCCCCATGAGCATCTACTACACCATTGAGAAGGAGAATCCACAGAACAAAAGCACGCTTGTGGTGGGCCCATGGCTTCACGGCGGGTGGGCCAGAATGGACGGAGACAGTCTGGGAAATATCCGGTTTGACTCTAAAACCGGAGAATATTTCAGGGAAAATGTGGAGCTGCCCTTTTTTAACTTCTACCTGAAAGACAAGGGCCCTCTGCGTCTGCCCGAAGCGCTCGTCTTTATAACCGGATTAAACCAGTGGAAATCATACGACCATTGGCCCCCCAAAGAAACACAAGAGACAAATCTCTACCTTCATGCCGACGGGAAACTTTCCTTTGATCCCCCCTCTGAAGAAAACACTTACGACTCTTTCATCAGCGACCCCAATAAACCTGTCCCTTATACCGCAGAGATCAGAACTTTCCAGGGGCATCTCTGGATGGTCGAAGACCAGAGATTCGCAGCACAAAGGCCCGATGTCCTGGTTTTCGAGACAGATGTTCTCACAGAGGACGTCACTGTTGCCGGTCCTCTCATTGCCAGCCTTTATGTGTCCACCACGGGAACAGATGCGGACTGGGTGGTCAAATTGATCGATGTCTATCCCGGCGATGCTCCTGACAACAAACCAAACCCATGCGGAGTGAGGATGGGACATTTCCAGATGCTTGTGGGTGCGGACGTGTTCAGGGGCAAATACCGCAACAGCTTTGAACACCCGGAGCCGTTTGTTCCCGGGAAAATCACACACATCGAATACGACCTCCGAGACAAAGGCCACTGCTTTCAAAAAGGACACCGGATCATGGTCCAGATCCAAAGCACCTGGTTCCCCCTTATTGACCGCAACCCCCAGAAATTCACTGACATTTACCATGCTCAGGAATCAGACTTTCAGAAGGCCACTCACAGAGTGTACCGCTCCTTAGAATATCCCTCCCACCTCAAGATCCGGATCTTAAAGTGATTCAAGTCTGGTTTGAATCAAATAGAAAACGTCGCCAGAGATTCCAAGAATATGTTCTGCAAACAAGACCTCACGACTCATTATTGGATAATGTATCTAAAATTGAATAGGGTGGTACCTAATGGGATGTCCCCAAATATTAAAGACCTAGTTTGTTGTTCGTGTATTTGGTGATAAGGAAGTTGCGGAGGTCTTTGTACATCCGGATTGTTTTTTCCATACTCTTCCTGGTGTAGTCCGTGAGATACGCCTTAGCCTTGTCGGGATCCTCTTTGATGAGGGCCAGCACCTTGGCCTCGACCTCCGGCATGTCTGTAAAGAAGCCCTCCTCCAGCGGATCGCGGACCTTCTTCAGGTCCTTGACCGCTTCCTGCCAGCGCAGGTAGAGCAGATTGTCCACGAAGTCAATCGCCCAGCGGGCCGAGTCCTCACTGAACTCGTCCGGGTTATAGGTCTTGTAGGAAGCTGCGATCTCTTGGACTCCAGCGTAAATCGGCACATAGGTGCTGACGTACTGGTTGTCCAGGTAAAACCAGTAGACCCCCCCGACAGCCGCGGGCAGCCAGCTTCGGAGCTGGGCGACCATGCCGTAGCCGCCTCGCGAGACCATCCGCCTCCAGGTGATATCGAGGAGCTCACGCATATCCCGAGTTGGAAAGGGCGTGGCCAGGGGGCTTTTTTTCACTCCTCCCCGGCCGTCCGGAAGGAACCAGTCGATGTCTGCCGTCATGTCATAGATCGTCCCCTCGAACACCGATCGCTGGAACTCGATGACGTCCCTGACGGAAACTTTCCTGTCAGGCTTGACCGAGAAGGGATAGGTCGAGAGCGGTTCCAGGTACTGGTGGTAGGCGTCGTAACCCGTGTGGGGAGTTTTCAGGCTCTTGTCCGGCCACTCCTTAAAGGACGGGGCAAACCGTGTGAAAAATAGCCAGAACCGGCTGACCGCCCATTCCCGCGGATACGGAGAGTAAGCTTCCTGCCAGATGAAGGGCCTGCCGCTCTCCGGGTCGTACCAGCCGTGGTCTACGGCTACCTGCATGTAATTTTTCGAGGCCATGAACTCATCGGGACGGCTGAGGTCGATCTCCTTAATGATGCTCCAGTTGGGGACAACAGCGATATGGTCGTCCGGTACTCTCTGGGCCGCCCAGATGGCTCCAGGCTCGCCGCTTTCCGGGTCCCACTCCGGCCCAACGCTGAAGACCTCGAGAACCCAGGCCTCCTCGGGATCGGCGATACACAGGGCCTCGGACTCCGGCCCGCAGGAGGGAAGAAATCCGTACTCGTCCACAAGGGACGTGATGAGCCTAATCGCGTTGCGGGCTGTTCGGCACCGCTGGAGTGCAAAGACCTGGGCCATCTCGATGCTCATGATCTGCTTGCCCGTGTTGATGTCGGTCTTGAGCTCGTCCCTCTGGCTGAGAGTGCTTTCCCCTATCGCCAGCTGGTGCTCGTTCATGTGAGAGTAACCGGTGTGGAAGTAGGCATAGGTTTTCTCCGCCTGGGGGATGTAGCCTATGATTTTTCCATATTCCTCGAGAGGCTTCCGGACGTCCTGGAGTCCGTAATAGACAGGTGCCATCGCGCCTGGCGGATACGTCCGGGCTGGTACGACGTGAACACGGCACTCCTCGCAGCATCCCGTGTGCGAAGTGATAACCGAACCGTCCGCCGAAGCAGCCCGGCCCACAACAATATCCGTGCAGGCATCCGTTCTATCAAAAGCAGGAACCCGGTCCTGCACTCTGTTCATACTCGTCCCTGGAGAAATGACCAAGACCATACTGAAGACGAGGATAAGTGTTCTGACCTTCATGGAAACCTCCTTGTTGTTCCATTATATTCATACAGTCCAATGAGTTCAACACAATCCCATGTTGTTCTACAAAGAATCCCACGGCCCGACGTCTCCTTGGATAAGGAACGGGATATATGCCTCTATTCACTACCATGAAGTCGTCATGCTGGAAACATGACTGAACTTATCCAATAATTCCCTTGACAAGCTTTACGTCAAGCTATATTATCGATAATGTCGATAATAACATAATAACTATCGTACATCAAGCGATAATAATTCAACAATCAAATGGAAAGGTAAGGAAAAATGGGAATCTTGACCCGCAATGAAGAAACAATCCTGATTGCACTCTGCCGCCTCAAAGGCCAAACCCACGGGCCGGCCCTGCGAGAGAAACTAATCGAGCTGACCGGCAAACCTATGGTTTACGGCACGCTCTATAATTCCCTGGAATACCTGATCCGCAAGGGTTTTGTTATTTCAAAAAAAGGGAAGCCCTCACCAGAGCGCGGCGGCAAGCGAAAGTCGATTTACACCATCACTCCAGAAGGGCGGGAAGCTCTTTTGGAAACACGCAGACTCAACACCCGGCTCTGGAAGGATATGAGCGAAGCCGACATCAAATCCAGGGGGCAATCCAAATGAAACCCTGTCCGCCCCGATTGGCTCGCTGGCTGCTCACCAGGCTCTCCCTTTATGACGCTAACCACTCCATCTTCAGTGATTTTGAGGAAACCTTTCTGAGTCTAGTTGAAAAAAAGGGGCCCTTCCGCGCACGCCTCTGGTATTCAACCCAGACTCTGCAATCCATTTTGAGCTACGTGCGTTTAGTTTTTGCATCAGGTTTAGATCTTCTCGCCAACTACATCAAAGTGGCTTTCAGGTCGCTCCGGCGCCACAAAATATACAGCGCCATTAATATTACAGGCTTGACCATCGGTCTGGCCGCTGTCCTTTTGATCGTCCTTTTTTTAAGCCGCGAGCTCAGCTTCGACCGCCACCACAAAAACGCTGAGCGCATCTACCGCATAGTCTCCGGTGATTTTGTTGGCATGCCTTATATTCTTGGGGACAGACTCCGGGAGCAGGTTCCAGGGATCGAGCACATTGCCCGCCTGAAACATCTGTCTGACGAAAGTTCCTTCCTTCTAGAGAGCCACGGCAGAAAATATCTGATCAGTGACCTTTACATGACCGATGCCTCGGTTTTTAAGGTGTTTTCCTTTCGTTTTCTTTACGGCGATCCAACAACCGCCCTTAGGGATCCCAATTCCATCGTTCTGAGCCAGAGCACAGCTCTCCGTTTTTTTGGCCGGGAAGACCCAATAGGTGAAGTTCTCAACCATGACCGCGATCTGGCCCTTCAAGTTACGGCTGTAGTCGCCGATTTTCCCTCCACCTCCCATTTTCATTTTAAGGCCCTGGTTCCAACGGTTCTCTCGACCCGTTTTCACGGCAGCAGTGACCTCACAAGCTGGACTTCCTTCAACTATTTGACCTATCTTTTGCTCTCACCCCAAGCCTCAGCAACAGGTGTTCTTGACAAAGCCACTACCCTTATCAATGCCCATCAGAAAAAGCCACGGGCTCTCCGCCTTCAGCCCCTCCTGGACATTCACCTTCATTCCCATCTCAGGGGAGAGCTAGAAGAGAACAGCGACATCAGCACGATGAGGATCTATGCGGCTGTAGGGGCCATCATCCTGTTTCTGGCCTGCATAAATTTCATGAACCTCGGATCAGCCCACTCGCTTAACCGGAGCAGAGAGGTGGGCATACGCAAGGTTTTGGGGGCCAAGAGAAATCAAATCGCCCGCCAGTTTATCAGCGAATCCGTGTTCATTGTTTTTTTGTCCGCCCTGCTCGCCGTTCTGCTAGCCCAGATTGTTCTGCCCTTATTCCGGCAGCTCACTTATAAGGATCTGGCCTGGGCTGATGCGCCTTGGGGCCTATTGATTCCTGTTTTGTTCATTGCCATTATTTTCACGGGTATGGCGGCCGGGAGCTATCCGGGCTTTATCGCCTCTTCTTATCAGCCAGTCCACACTCTGCAGGGCAGACAAAAAACAGGCGCCGGCCGAGGTCCGTTCCGAAATCTCTTGGTCACGCTTCAGTTTATAATCTCTATCTTTTTTATAGGCTGCACCCTGTTTGTCCTGAACCAGATGCACTTTCTCAGGTCCCAAAAGCTCGGGCTCGACCAGGAGCGAATCATCACCATAAAGCTTCCGGATGAAGCCATGCGGGAGTCAGCGTCCGTCAAAGCGGAGCTCCTCAAACATCCTGCCGTGCTGACTGCGGCGCTTTTTTTCGCGACCGGAAGTTCATCTGTGGTGAAAGCGGCTGCATCCAATCCCGTAGAAAGCCTGAGGCAGGAGTAAAGGATGGAATAATATGGAACTTCAGCAGAGATTTCCAATGAAAAACTAACGGATTTCATCCTGACTCCAAAATGATCCCAGTCCATCTACAAGGATAACAAGGTCATCTATTTTTTGAGAGCATGCTATATGGTAATATAAGAAACAAAAAATGGACAAAAGAGAGACCATCTTCAAGACAATCACCTCTCACACTCCTGTTCGAATCAATGATATCGGAGGATGGACCGATACCTGGTTTTCAAAACAGGGGAAAGTGCTCAACACAGCCGTTGATCCGGGAGTAGATGTTGAAATAAAGGTCACCAAAAATGTTGAAAAGAAAAAAGAAAGGGTCTCAGTTGATGCGAAAAACTTCGGAGAAAGATTCCTTGTTGATCCGGATAATCCCAGATATGACACATATCCTCTGCTCCAGGCCGCCATCGGCTCGCTTCCTGTACCGGAAGACCTAAAACTAGATATTCAAATCGACTCCTGTATCCCGGCGGGAAGTTCAACCGGAACCTCTGCATCGGTCTGTGTCGCGCTTCTCGGAGCCCTTGACCAAATCACCCCCCAGAAACACTCAGCACAAGAAATAGCCTCTTTAGCCCATAGGGCAGAGACAGAAAAATTAGGCTGGCAGAGCGGGATTCAAGACCAAATTTGCGCTGCTTACGGTGGAGTGTGTCTTATCGATATGTACAGCTACCCCCAAGCCCATGTTTCCAAACTAAAACTCCGGAAACAAGTCAGGAATTCTCTCAACAGCCGGCTCTGCCTCATCTGCTTAGGCAGCGAACACAGCTCATCCATGCTTCATGAAGAAGTGATAAGACTCCTCGAAAACAAAGGATCCGGATTCACTTTATTACACAAAATGAAGGAATTAGCCCAGGAGGCCAGACACTGTTTAATGGAGGGCGACCTGGATATTTTCGGGAAGATCATGAAGGAAAACAACGAATGCCAGCGTTCGCTGCATCCGGGGCTGATATCCGAACAGGCAGAATCCGTTATCCGGATCGCCAGAAAACACAGGGCCTCGGGCTGGAAAGTCAATGGAGCCGGAGGAAAAGGCGGTTCTCTCACCATACTGTGCTCTGACCAGCCGGATCATAAAAAAAGAATGCTGGAGGAAATAAATTCTCTGGGGAAGGGAATAAAATCCATTCCCGTTTCCTTAAACTTTCAAGGACTTGAAGTCACAACCAGAAGCTGAGAAAATTCTATCCTAAGCAAAGGGCTGGTCAATAGAGGGAGAAGGCTGAGAAAAATATTTGGGTCCTTGTTCCGTCACATAAATACAATCCTCAAGCCTTATTCCGTACTCCCCGGGAAGCACCAGCATAGGCTCATTGCTGAAACACATCCCCGGCTCCATAGGCCTTTTGTTTCCTTTGACCAGATTGACCCATTCATGGCCGTCCAGGCCTATGCCGTGTCCGGTACGATGGGGACATCCGGGCAGTCCGTATCCTCCGGGAAATCCATAATCCTTATAGACTTTCCGCGCAGCCTCATCCACTTCCTCACACGGCACTCCCACTCCTGCCTTTTCAAACGCAGCGGTCTGCGCTTTTTTCGCCAGATCCCACATTTCTTTCTGCCTCTGTGTTGGTTCTCCAAAAACAACCGTCCGGCTGATATCAGACCTGTATCCATCCACACTGCAGCCTCCATCCATAAGAACAATATCTCCTTCTTTCAGCTCGATCCTCTTCACGCTTCCATGAGGACTGGCAGAGGCTTCAGCGATCTGAGCGCCGATCCCTCCTTCAGCACCCAGCGCCCTATGCGCGGCAGAAGAAATAGCCTTGAAGTCTTCTTTGGTCATTCCTTTTTCCAGCAGTGCCACAGAAGCCTTATAAGCCTCTATGGTGATATCTGCCGCCTTCTGCATGAGAGCAATCTCAGACGGAGACTTGTGCACCCGGCATTCCACTGTTACAGGATCAGCGCTTACGTATTCCAGATGAGGGGCCTGCTTGCGGATCCCGTCAAAAAGAAAAAACCTTACTCTTTCCTCGATACCGATTTTTCCGGTCCTTATGCCTCTATCAGTTAAAGCCTGTGCCACCCGCTCGTAGGGACTTTCATGTTCCTCCCACGTTCTGATGTCATCTCCGAACCGGATCTGTTCTCTGGCGCGGCCTTCCTCAAAAGCAGGACATATCCAGGCTATATCTCCCTGAGCAGGAAGGAGGGCAGCAAACATCCTCTCACTTTGCCACCATTGAGCGCCTGTAAAATAAAACATGCTGGAACCGGGTTCAAGATATACGGCCTTTATATCGTTTTCCCTCATGAAGCGTTTGGCTTTTTCCATACGCTGCATTCGTTCCTTGTCTGAAATAGGAACCACATCATCCGTCATCGGGCTGAGCCGGCTTATGGGATCAGATCCGCTAACGTTGTCTTTGCTTGAAGAGCAGGCTGAACTCAAGAGAGCGGCTCCGGCCGAACAGGCTCCGAGTTTGAGAAAATCCCTTCTTTTTACTGCCATAAATGACCTCCGTAAATTGTTTTATCACTATCTCCCTAAGAATATAGAAAAGACAGAGTAAATTCAAAACATAATATATCTCAAAACAAAAGTATATGAGGGTTTGCAAAAGAACGGAAGGATCGCCTGTTTTAAAAGATTATTTCAATCTCAGTCCCGGGTTTTTTCTTTATACGGATATCTCCATTTATCTGATTTACCAGGTCTTTCACTAACTGAAGACCCAGAGTTTTGGGATTCTTAAGATCCAGTTCACCCGGCATACCCACACCATTGTCCCTGATCGTTAAGATGCTCTTTTTCCCTTTTTTATCACGCTCCAGCTTGATCAAAACTTCACCCTTCCTGTCATTAGGAAAAGCATGTTTAAAAACATTAGAAACCAGTTCATTGAATATCAGGCCTAAAGGAATTGCTGTATTGATATCTGCTTTGATCTCCTTAATATCCAGATTATATTTGATCTTATCCGAATCCACATTATAGGTATGGAAAATATGAATGATGAAACTTTCAAAGTATTTTGAAAAATTCACCCGGGTAAAATCCTTGGATTTATAAAGCTTCTCGTGGATGAGAGCCATCGAATAGATGCGTTCCTGGCTCATTCGGAATAACTCAAAGTCTCTTCTATCCTTGACATACTGGGCCTGAAGCCTCAGAAGGCTGATGATGACCTGCATATTGTTTTTCACCCGGTGGTGGATTTCCTGCAGCAGAACTTCTTTTTCATAAAGGCTTCTTTCTAACTGATGTTCTGCTTTTTTGCGTTCGGTAACATCCCGCCCGATTCCCTGAACAGCCGCAGGTTTCCCATCCTTATAAATCACGGATGATTTGGTTTCCACCCATAATATTTCCCCAGTTTTTTTCTTGACCTTAAACTCGCTGAGTTCTTTTTGCTGACCTGTTTCAGCCAGCTCTTTAAGGACTTTCTCAACCACTGAATTCTGTTCATCATCTGCCAGAAGAGAGCTGAAACTTAAGGCCCTGATCTCTTCTTTTGAATAACCAAAATAATCTAATGCTGCTTTGTTCACATCAATAAAATTGCCTTCGAAATCATGAATAAAAACGAAATCACGCGAGCGGTCAAAAAGAGCTCTGTATCGCGCCTCGCTTTCTTCTAGAACCGCTTCTGTTTTCTTCTTTTCTGTGATGTCTTCACCCGAGCTGAGAGTTCCAACTATATTTCCCTTCCTGTCCCGAAGAATACTATTGTGAAAAGACAGGTATCTCTTCTCACCTTGCTTTGTCACTACAGGATTTGTGTAGAATTCAGGAATCTTGGCCTCTCCTTTAATGAGTCTGTTAAAAACAGACCTTACTCTTTCTCTTGATTCTCTGGGAAGAAAATGTGAAAACCAGTCTTTCCCTAGAATCTCATCCTCTTTATATCCCAGTATCCTGCAGCCTTTCTTGTTGATCAGGACGACTCTGGCGTTGGCGTCAAGGACCACAAACATAACTCCAGCAATATCCAAAAAATCCTGTTTCGTGACAGAAACAGTGTGCTTTTTTTTCTCGGTCATATCAGGGATATCCCCATCTCATACGGATTTGCTTGAAGCATTCCTAACAGACAATCTTTCCCCTTAAATACGTAAACAGCTCCCTATCCTCTGCTTTTATAAGTCAATACATAACAATCCTCTTTTTAGTAAATATATGTAATTATAAGCCTGAAGTCAATATCAAGGACAGAGGAACAGTCACATCACAACCTTGATTAATCTGCTTTTTTGTTTCTTTCCCATATACCCAGAAGACGCCGGCGCCCCCATAAGCTGTTCACTTCGAACACAGCTATGGCCCCTTCGTAAATATCTATGATATTAAAGGAATTGCCGAAAACACTCCGCTGGTATACACTGCTTAATGAATTAGCATTAACAACAATGGTTTCTCCAATCTGAACGGCAAACGGATGGGAAGACGTGCCGGTCAGGACAAGGTCTATTTCCGCATCCACAATCTCACGTAGAAGGTCACCGCTGTCCTCCAGCAGGCCTTTTTCCCTGCTGTGAGGGATAGGGAGCACATTGTGATGCAGGAACACAGCTTTTGTTTCCTCTGGAGTCTCCAGCTTTTTAAGTAAAAGCTTTCTCTGGCTGGGACCAACTATTCCTTCATGGGAATCATATTGAGCAGAGCAAACCCCCTGGAATAAGATACTCTCATTTGAATATCTCTGGTCAATGGAACCAAAATAAGTGGGGAAAAGGTAGTATCCGAGATAATTCATATCACGCCCTGCAGGAGTATAAACAACGGGGATGTCAAACTTTTCCATGTAACTGACTGCTGCCTCATAATCTCCTGCAATGCCTTCTCTCACTATCCCTCCGCAGTGAATCAGAAGATCGGGATTCAACTTCTTTATCGTATCCACTGCATTTATAAAATTACGTTTCAAAAATGCCCTGGATTCAGAAATCAATGTGTTGGCAATGTGCACAGCCCTGAACTCTCTCTCTCCAAAATCAGAAAAAATCCTTTTTTTTCGCCTCAGAAAAGAAAATCCCTGGACCTTCCCATCCAACCTTACGGTCTTAACTTTACGGATCCTTTCATTGATCTCTATTATATTGTATGAGTTGACATCTCCGTATCGAGTTTTCTTTGCACTCGCTGTCCCTGCATTGATAAAAACCGTATTCTCGATCTGATATATGTTCGGATAATGGCGATGACCAGAGAGAACAAGGTCAACATCTTCTTTTAAAAGAAGGTCCAAGATATCTCCCGCATTGGTGAGAACATTTCTTTCCCTTCCGGCCATGGGGATGGGAATGGTATGATGGTGAAGTACTATGATTTTTATTTTTTTCTCACTATAATCATTGAGAGCCTTCCGCATCATATCGAACTTTACCATACCGACACGGCCCTGGTCACTGTCTTCAAAGGCACTGTTCACATGGATAATCACAGCATCACCGATCTCACGCACTCCGTCTAACGGGCCAATATATTTTTCAAAAAGACAGAGCCCGCCTGAACGGGCATCATGATTGCCAGCAAGCGCAATGAGGGGGATATCAATACGGGAGAGAATTTTTCTGGCCTGTTCAAATTCCTGTCTTCGGCCTCCCTGAGTGACATCACCGGAGTGAATGACTAAATCATATTTATGCTTTCTGGTTTCACCCAAAATCCCTTCCAGCACTTCTTTATTGAAATATGAGGCTCCGCCTATATGGGTGTCAGAGATATGAAGGATTCTCATGTCACTCCCGTGAAATATATGTTTCCAGCTTTTGTCTTACCATGTGCTCAAGGTCGCGTACGGTCACTATACCGACCACTTTTCCTTTTTCTGTCACTAGTAAATGTTTTATTTTATTCTTAGACATGGTTTCAAGTACTTCTCTTATAGAGGCACTGATATTGACGGTTATCAAGTCAGTGGTCATGATCTTCTCTATCTTAGTGTCAGGCGTCCATCCTGATGCAACAGAGCGTTTTACGTCTGTATCCGTTATAAAGCCCACAACCTTTTCTCTGTTTGTTATGACCAGAGAGCTTATGCTAAACTCCACCATTTTCGCAACGCCTTCTCTGAAAGAAGCTTTGCCATCTATGCCTATCAGTTTTTTGGTCATGACTTCCCTAACCGGCCTCTTCAGGTCACAAAAAGCAGGATATTGAAGATTCATTTACTGACCTCCTCTTCCAGTGTAGTGATGACATCATCCATGATAGTGGAAATCGTTTTATTAATGTTATCATTTTCAATCACCATCACTCCATTTTCTTCTGCCATTTCTTTTATGAAAATCTGGATTTCCCTTATGTTGTTTATCTCATCCACATATCGCTCCGGGTCTCTGTGACTTCCTTCAGAACGGTAATAAATCTGCTGGATATGGTTTTGAACATCAGACAAATGAAGAATGTAATGAAAGCAGAACATATCATCCTTTTCTTCTTTAAGTTCAATATAGCCGGGAACCAAATGAATCCCGTTGATCATGGTGTGTATCCCCTCAGTAACTCCTCTTTTGATAAACGCATGTACTCCCTCTGCCACTGAATTCACCTGCTGGGTGAACCCGAAAATAAGGTTCTCCTTAACATAAGGGCTTTTCAGCGTTTTTCCTGCTGTAAAGCTGGATTCATGAAGTATGGGCATAAAATAGTAGGGGACCATGTATCTCATGACTTCCCTTATTCCGTCAGATCCGATGGACCGTGTTATTCCCAAACGGTGCGCTACTTCCGCTGCAATGGTTGACTTTCCGACTCCTGTGCCTCCTCCAATCATAACCACCATCGGCTTTTGCAGATATTTGACTTCCCTTGTTATACGGTAATACCTTTCTTCAGTCTTATATCCCCGCGCAAGAAGACATTCACACACAAGGCATTTGATGTAGCCGCTTTTGACTTCGTCCCTTTTTTTGCCTTTGAGCTTCTTTTGAACATCGTTGACTATCTCATAAATTTCGCGCATCGGGATTCCCGTTCTGGTGATGGACTTGGCCAGAATGCCTTTGGAAAACGGATATCTTTTTTTTCCTTTTATCACTTCTATCATTTTCCATCTCCCTTATATGCGGATCTGCACAGGTCAAACACAGTTTGCTCGAGATTTTCGACATTTCCACCTATAAGGACGGACTTATTATGCATGAATACGATATCACAACCCTGCTCTTTAGCTGCCATAGCAGCCACATCAATAGAGGCTGCTTTTATCTCCGTAAGCAGAACGTCTGCTCTCTTTAATCCCGTCTCCAGATCACGCCGCAGTTCTTTTCTGTTAGAAAGACGGGTCGAAATCCCAACCACAGAGCAATTGTATGTTTCCTCAACATAACCACTCAGTTTATCCTTCATCACAGGATTTGCCGTAGAGGCCATAAAGACCTTTTTCCCCGCTATGTCACCGTGGGGTTCCGGCCTGAACACGGTCAATGCAATATCCATCTCAGGAAAAAGCCCGGTGATTCCTTTTTCCATCTGTTTGACTTTATCCCTGCTGGCCAAGGGGCTTTCACACATGGTCACCACAACAAGGTCTGAACGCATGAGCCGGTATTCCCCAAAAAAACCAGTGACGTATCTCAAAGGCTGGGCTGCGCCCACTACGACAAGAGAGACATCTGTCGCAACGGGAGGAAGAGTCGGCCCCGAACCTTCCATGATCACAAAATGCTGGGGCATTTCATTTGTTCTCTCAGCCCCTTCCCGTACATTGGATAAAACAGGACTCCCTGCCATTCCACCCCCACATCTCCGGCATCCAATCGTAGGGACTCCGGCCAGAACAGCATCTTCCCAGTAATCAGAGGCAGCATGCCCCCCCTTTTGTGCAATATCAATGAGAAAATCAGCGTTTATTTCCAGCTCATCAGGAACAATGACCTCCGGTTCCGGGGGGCCTCCCCGTCCCATGGCGACCACAACCGGATCAAATCCTTTCTTATCAAGCAAACGGGCAATAGTTACACTCACAGCTGTTTTTCCTACCCGCTTCCCGGTCCCAATGATGCTGAGACTCGGCTTGTTTAATATTTTTTCCCTGCGTGGAGGCAGGAATTGGAAATCAGCCCCCATATAGATGAGTTTTTTATACAAAAGCAGTGAAGCGATTCGAAACCGGTCATCATAATTAATGACAGGCTCATCCGACAGGTCAACCACTATGTCACAATGCGTATCTTCAACCGCTTTCCCGAGAATATTGAGTGTATCCTGAAAAGAATCTCCTCCAGTATAAATCCGGTATCCATCCCGGCCGCTTTTCAATTCCTCTGCTGCATTTTCAACTTTTTCCGTTCCCCCTATAAACAGGATACCCACGACATTTGCTCCCGACTTTTCAAGCTCTTTCAGAGTCAATTTTGTTACTGAAGGATAGTGCTCCCCGTCAACCAGACAAAATAGTTTCTTTCCTTTTATGCTTTCATTATCCATCACAGTTCACCTAACCTATTCATAAAAAATCGGCGATGAGCATTTTTTTTTCTAAATCTATAATATATACCCCTTATTTAAACCTGTACCAAAGGGAAGAATAATTGCTGAAGAAATATAAGTCAAGAGCGAATGGAGTGAAAATCATGCAATCTGCTAAAACCGCAAAAAATTCTTCACAATTGATTCTATTTTACCTGGATTATTCACGAGTCAAGGCTGCTGCAGATGCAAGGCACAGGGCATGAAGTCGTTGTGCTTCACTACGAATGCCCAGTAACGAAGAAGATGCTGTGAGATCGGCTCGCCTCTAAGGTAAAAAAAGGGCGATTAAAATTAAATACCTAACCATGAAAAAAGCTGCTATCATCATACTTAAAAACACAGAACTATTTTGAGTCTCAAACGTCTGTATAAATGATACCGGATGTGAATGGAGAATACCGTGACATCAGAGCATGACCAGTCCGCAAAAACAAAGAACGCAGAAAACCGAAAAATGTTCGATGCCTTATATGACCATTACAAATCAGATGTATACAGATTTGCGGTTTATCTGACAAAAAACAGAGGAGAAGCAGAAGAACTGTTCCAGGATACCTGGCTGAGAGTGGCTAAAAACTTCCTAAAAGCTGTGAATATGAAAAAAGTAAAGTCATGGATTTTTACCATCACATCCAATCTGTATAAAGACTCCTTGAGGAAAAAACGGGTGAGAAGATCCTTCCTTTTTCAAACCATGGAACAAGCTGGTAACAATCAATCCCCTCGTGAAAACGCCCGATCCATGGATAACTTAAGCCACACAGACTCCTCTGAACAGCTCGATATAGGCCGTGCCATCTCTCAAGCATTAACCAAACTTCCCGAACAGCACCGCCAAATCTTTGTTCTCAAGGAAATGGCAGGATTCAAGTATTCTGAAATCAGTGAAATCCTCAAACTGCCTGAAGGAACTGTCAAATCAGTTCTCTTTAGGGCTGTAAAAAAGCTCCGGCTGGATTTAAAGGCTTATTCTCAAGGATAACTTAGAAAACAGGAGAAAAAGAAATGGAAGACAAAGATTTCCAAAAGGACCTTGAATTCATCAGGACTCATTTAAATAAAATGAAAAAACCCGAGCCATCTCATGAACTCGTAGAAAAAACCAGAAATCTCTGCCATCAAAAACTCTGCAGCCGTGTCTTTTCTCCCGCTATACCTAAATACATATGGATTGCGTTTGCCCTGACCCTCATCCTCACAGCAATAATAATGCTCCCCTTTACAAAATCTCTGAAACTGAATCAATCCCTTGACCTGCAAAACGCAGGCGTTTTGATACTTATTGCCCAAAACGCGGTCATGCTCTTTTTTGCCCCGGTTATCATACGTAAATTCAGGGGAAAACAAAAAATAGGCAGCAATGCCTTAACAATATAAATCACTCCGTGCTTTGCATTGCAAACAAGCAGGAGTAAGGAGGCTTGTTATGGCAAGTTCAACAGCAAAAACAATAGGGCTGATACTTTTAGCCGCTTTTGTGCTTTTATTAATCGGACGGATATTCCCCTTCTTTTTAGTGCCCCTAGGGGTATTCCCCCATGTCTTTAAATCAATTCAACTGCCCAACTTAAATGGAATTGAGATCGGACCGTTCGGATTCTTCCATTTCTCTCTCGTTTCCATTCTCTCTCTGGCCATGCTCATTATATGGATATTTGTCATTGTCTGGGTCTACAAAGATGCTGAACGAAGGGGAATGAACGGGATATTATGGGCGCTTCTGGTATTTATTGGAAATCTAATAGGCCTTCTGATCTATTTGATCGTTCGTTCAGATACCGCATTAGGAGAAAAAGATACCGGAGAGATCAAAGCTCCGAAACCCTGCCCCAAATGCAGCGAACCGGTCGCCGCACACTTCATTTACTGCCCCAACTGCGGAACCAGGCTCCAAAATATCTGTCCAAACTGCGGCAAACCAATAGAAGAAAGCTGGCAGGTCTGCCCTAACTGCGGCGAAAAACTAAAAAAGTAAGCCCGATACTCAGTCTTCCTCTTCTTCTATTTCTGTTATAGGAGCGGTTTTGAACAGATAGGTTTCCAATTCTTCGTCCAATTCCGGCATTCTTCTTCGGAGCCATTCCAGAAGCATGGCAGCGTGTTCCATCTCTTCGTTCCTGTTATGGATGAGAATTTTCTTAAGCTCCTCATCATGGGCGACATCCGCTCTCTGGTTGTACCAATCCACAGCCTCTAATTCCTCTATCAAGCTGGCCAAAGCTCTGTGTGCAGCTTTGGCGTCTTCTGATAATCCAGACTCATGATAAACAGTACTCATGTCGTGTCTCCTTTTTTATTTGTTCATTCAAATTTTTTCTGCGGACTGTTTTTTATATTCTCACAACATCAGGCAAAGGTCAATAAAACTCAATAAATCCATTTCCTATTTTGAATAAAATCTTTATTTTGATCGTACTTTAAATATAATTGTGGATAATTCACTGCATAAAGGAAAATCCAATGAAAAAATTCCTCGGAATTTTCATCCCGCTTACACTTCTTTCAATAAATATGAACGGCCAGCAAAAATCTCCTTATCCCATGGATGAGCTCATCTCCAGGGCTAAAGAGTTCGTTCAAATGTTGGAGAAGGGCGATTATGAAGCGTCCGTTAAAAATTTCGATGAGACCATGACAAAACTGGTACCTCCGGAAAAGATGAAACAGGTCTGGGAGACGGTTATAAAACAGGTCGGAAAATTGAAGCAGCAGAAGGGCGTGCGCACGGAATCTGTTCCGAACTATGATATTGTTTATGTGACCTGTGAGTTCGAGAGAGCCACTTTTGATGTCAAAGTTGTTTTTAATAAGAACAAACAGATAGCCGGCCAGTTTTTCACTCCAACTCCGGTTCCATATAAACCACCGGGATATGCCAACTGCGATTCTTTCACAGAAATAGATGTGGCATTCGGAAAACAAGGATGGAAGCTGCCGGGCACCTTATCAATCCCAAAAGGAGACGGCCCTTTCCCTGCCGTTATTCTTGTCCATGGTTCAGGACCGAATGACCGGGACGAATCCGTAGGGGCTAACAAACCCTTTAAAGACCTGGCATGGGGCCTGGCCTCAAAAAACCTTGCTGTCCTCCGCTACGATAAGCGGACCAAAGTGCATGGTGTGAAGATGGCGTCTCAGAAAGACACGGCCTTAACCGTTTATGAAGAATGTATTGAAGATACACTCTACGCTGCAGAGCTTCTCCGAAAAACAGAAAAAATAAACCGAGAAAAAATCTTCATCCTGGGACATAGCTTGGGGGGGACTCTCATACCCAGGATAGCTCCTCTGGAAGCCCATGCAGCCGGCTTCATTATCATGGCCGGTGCCACCAGACCGCTTGAGGACCTTAGCATCGAACAGGTCAAATATATTTTTATGCTTGATGGGAAACTTTCCAAAGAGGAAGAAGAAAAACTTAAAGAAACAGAAGCAGCCGTCCAAAAAATCAAAAACCTGACACAGGCTGACTCCAACAAGAAGAAGGAAAAAATTCTAGGAGCCTATCCGGAATACTGGCTTAACCTCAAAGGATATGACCCTGCTGAGACAGCCGAAGGAATACAACGGCCCCTGCTCATCCTTCAGGGAGGACGCGATTATCAAGTAACGGAAAAAGACTTTGAAAACTGGAAAAAAGCTCTGTCTTCAAAAAAGAATGTGACCTTTAAGCTCTACCCTTCCCTCAATCACCTCTTTATATCCGGTAAGGGCCCCAGCTCTCCTTCAGAATACCAAAAACCGGGCCATATGGATGAAACCGTAATCAAAGACATTGCTGATTGGATCCATGCCCTCAAAAAATGAATCTATAGCTTGTCTTTCTCGAGCCTAATCGCATCCACCCAAATCGTACCGCCGTTGCCGTTTATCACTAAATCCAGCTTGACTTTATAGTGAGGGATTGAATCCTTCATATTTCTTGGAGTTCGCTGTTTTCTTTTTTGGCGGAAGCTGCCGCGAAAGAGAATTGGCGGGGCCGACGAGACTCGAACTCGCGACCTCCGGCGTGACAGGCCGGCGTTCTAACCAAGCTGAACTACGACCCCGCTTTAATTGGGTTAGAACTTATTTGATTTCAATCACTTGAGATTCTGCTTCTTTCTATCTTGACCAAAAATACTCTTTTTTGCTCTATTCTCAGGTGAGAAAAATCTCAATTATAATAATGTTATATAAGAGAATTGTCAATCCTTTGACTTAATCATATTTTTATTTCTGGATAGTGGAGATTAATGTGGGGTTGTTCTTCGAGTTGCACAAGCAAGACACATACAAGAAGGATCTATTGTCTGTTTATGAGCCAAACCATGTTTCACCTATAAGTTTTTTGATTCTGTATATGGTGCGTTCAAATGGTTTTGTTTTACCGTTTTTAAAAAGAATCAACGTTCCTGGGGAAACATTTAAAATTAAGGCAGCTTTTTCTAATGTGAGATTCTTTTCAAGCAAAAAATCATTGAATGCAATTCTAAATCTTTCTATGCCTTCTGAGCTATTTATTCTTGGTCTCATTATGGCCTTACAAGTATAAATAT
>JAGGYH010000141.1 GCA_021162615.1 Candidatus Aminicenantota bacterium | reverse complement strand
CATTCTTCGCACTGTGTTCTCGGCTGCTGCGTAACTCCCCCCGTCCGTGGGTCAAACATACTCACAGCTCGGCTTTGCCGAGTTCCCTCAAACACAGCACTCCGAAGGCTAAATCTTCAATGTCGCTGCGTCCACACCTGAATTTCAGTAAGCTCTCTTCAACCTCGACTCGACAATTAACCAGGATCGACTTCCTGCATCCGAAGGCTAAATCTTTAATGTCGCTACGTCCACACCTGAATTTCGTAAGGTTAATGTTTATCCTGTTAAATGAATATTATCATAACTTATATCAACTTTCAGGCAGGCGGGCTGGTTCTGAAGTCATCTGGAGGCGAGCGGGCATGGTTCCTCGCAGAGGGGAGCGAGCCGAGGAATAAGCTGAGTTTCCTCGCTGGGGAAAATCAGCGGGCTGAAGAACCAGCTTGCCTGATGAAAGTCTGGAGCACAGACCCTATCTGAATTTTATTCCAATATTGCTATTTGGTTGGGGGTGAAGTAAAATAATCTTCAGGATCGGACAAATCGATGAAGAGGGAAAGCAAATGAAAAAAACAGCCGTGCTTTTTTGCGTTGTTCTTATAATAGCCGTTTTTGTTCCGGATATAAACGCTCAGACAGGAATCTATATTGGCCCCCAGGCTGGGATTTCCGTTCCAAAGCCCACTCTTGATGGTGTTGAATTAACAGCAGATACCACTTTTCTTTACGGGCTCAGGCTCGGAGTGAAAATAGCCATGGTGGGAATAGAGCTCAATTATTTTCAGGCAGCCCATAACCTGGACCTTGAGGAGGTCGCCCTGTTTGGATGGAATGAACGGGAAGTGGATTATAATTATTTAGGGCTCAATTTAAAATGGTTTTTCCCGATAGTCTTTATTCATCCTTATCTTACAGTGGGTTATGGATATTACACAGCTGACTTAACCAGTATCGATAAAGACACAGTGAGAAAATTGAATGTCGGAGCAGGTATTGAGATCCATCTAGGGAAAAAGTTTTCCGTTTTAGCGGAAGGGAAATATCAAAACCTTGATTTCAGTTTGGACGAGATGGATTTCAATTTCAAAGGTTTTACGTTCAGCGGTGGATTAAGCGTTTATTTTTAGGAAGATTCTCTTTTCTTAATGGAGGCCATCATTTCCGCATCGGGGAATAAATATGCGTTTGAATAAATATCTGGCCAGAGCCGGTGTGACCTCAAGGAGGAAAGCGGACTTGTTGATCGAACAGGGGAGTGTCCGGGTCAATGGAGAAATAGTGACCAGACTGGGAACGCAGGTCAATACGAGAGAAGATAAAGTGGAAGTCAATGGTGTTGAAATCAAGCCGGAAACAAAGCACTATTTGGTCCTGAACAAACCACCCGGTTATGTTGTGACGTTGGATGATCCGTTTGGAAGGCCCACCGTAAAGGAGCTTCTACCTGATTTGGGTGTCCGTTTGTTTCCTGTGGGAAGGCTTGATTTAAACAGCGAGGGGCTTCTTCTTTTCACTAATGACGGGGAACTTGCGCACCAGCTCATACATCCCCGTTACAATATAAAAAAGGTCTATATGGTCAGAATAAAAGGCAGGATACAGAGCAGGGACTTAAAGACACTGTCAGAAGGAGTGTATCTGGATAACCGGAAAACCTCTCCGGATGAGCTCAAAATCATCAAAAGAGACTCTGATTCGAGTCTTTTAAGAATTGAGATTCATGAAGGCCGGAAAAGAGAGATAAGAAGAATACTTCAGGCTGTGGGGCATCAAGTGGTGAAATTGAAAAGGATCCAGTTTGCCGGGTTGAAATTAGGAAGTCTGGAAAGAGGGAAATGGCGGTATCTCAAGCCGGATGAAATCAAAAAGCTGGGGACATCCCATTAGGAGCCACCCTAGCATAGAACCCCGTATTTACGTATATGGCTTACGACCAGAATGCAAGCTTCCCTTGTCCCCCCTCGTCCCAACTCTATATAAGAGGTTACGTCTGCAGGATTTGATGGTGTATTAACCTGTTTTTTATGAATAAGTCAGGATAAATGGAAATATTTCAGATGGGGACAATTGAGAATATTTTTTTAATATCCAACGGATTCAGTTCTATTATGGCTTCCCAAATATAGGGTGGCACCTTATGGAGCGTCCCTGTTTTTTTTCTCTGGGGCGGAAAATTTTTTCCAGCTTTCCGCCAGCCGTTCCAGCTCCTTGTCCACAAGGTAATTGACTGTATCCTTTTCAAAACTTCCATCTTTCTTCTGCTTTCCGGCTTTTATGCCGGTCAGTATTTCTATGCCGTCGTCAATAGTCCTGACCGGATAGATATGGAATTTACCCTGTTCAACAGCTTCCACTACGTCTCTTCTCAGAAGAAGGTTTTTTATGTTTTTATGCGGAATGATCACTCCCTGTTTACCTGTGAGTTTTTTTGCTTTGCATACTTCAAAGAAGCCTTCTATCTTTTCATTGACAGCGCCTATGGGCTGGATTTCACCTTTTTGGTTCAGAGACCCGGTCACAGCAATGTCCTGTCTCAGGGGAAGGTTTGAGAGACTTGAGAGGATGGCATAGACTTCGGTTGAAGATGCACTGTCTCCGTCTACTCCGGAGTAAGACTGTTCGAACGCAAGGCTTGCAGAAAGAGCAAAAGGCTTGTTTTTAGCGTATTTGTTTCTGAGGTAACCTCCAAGAATCAGGACGCCTTTATTATGGGTTCTCCCGCTGAGGTCTGATTCCCGCTCAATATTGATCACTCCGGCCCGTCCTACTGATGTGGTGGCTGTGATGCGCGTAGGCTTGCCAAAATAAGACTGCCCCAGATTGTAAACAGAAAGTCCGTTGACCTGTCCCACCACTGATCCGGTGGTATCGATCATAAGTGTTCCTCCTTCAATCATTTCCTGGATCTTATCCTCTATAAGGCTGACTCGTTCAAAACGTTCCTTAACGGACTTTTCAATATGTTTCCGGCTGATGATTTTTGATCTGTTTTTTTTGGCCCAGTAGTTGGCCTCCCTTATGATATCAGCCACATGATGGAAGCGGGTGGATACTTTTTCTTTTTTTCCTGCCATTCTGACGCATTCTCCGATAAGGGCTGCCATTCCATATTTGTCCATGGGTTTTAGCCCGTCTTCATCGATTATTTTTTTTGCAAAATCAGAATACTCTTTTATGGTCGAGCTGGACAATTTGGTCTCTGAATCAAATTCGGCTTTGATTTTGAATATTTTCTTAAAATCTACATCCTGATAATAAAGGAGGTCATAGATATAAGATTCTCCGATAAATATGACTTTGACATTGATTTTTATAGGCTCTGGTTTAGGCCCCTTTGCGGAAAAAAGGAAAAGGGAGGAATAGTTCTGTATTTCCAGGCTCTGGTATTTTAGGGTTCTTTTTAAAGACGGCCAGACACCTGGTTCCAGCAGAGCGTCCAGGGCATTGATAACAATGTAGCCTCCGTTTGCTTTTAAAAGAGAGCCTGCTTTTATTTTCGTAAAGTCGGTTTCCAGTAAACCGAGGCGGTTCATGCTGGATTCAACGGATCCGAAAAGGTTCACGTAATTTGGATTTGTTTCCATAATGATAGGAGCCCCTGTTAATTCGGAATTATCGACCATGAGATTGATTCTGTATTTGGAAAATGGGTCAATGGGCAGTCTTTCTCTCTGCTGTGCTTTTTGGCTTTTAAAAAGGTTGATGTTTTTGATGAGGTCAGCTTCTACATTGTTTAGGTAATGGTCTGCTTTTTCTGAATGGAAGTTATTTCTGACTTTAGAGACAATTTGCTTTATTAGAGGGATGATAGATCTTTCATCCCATTTTTTTAACATCTCATGGGTTTGTTCTTCGATGTTTTTAAGTGCATTAAACACTTTTTCCAGCTGATCAGTGAGGGTTTCGTATTTTTTCTTGAGTTTCTTAAATTCCTGTTCTGAAAATTTGTTTTCCTTGACTAACTGGGCTAGCCTGTCGAACGGAGTAGGCTTTTTGTCAATCACAGGGATAAGGTCAGGTTTGACAAAGGTGCCGATCTGTACCTGGATGACGGTGAATCCTTCCTTGGAAACTTCGTCCTCAAACTGCTGCAGGACTTTTTTTTGTTTCTTTTGCTGGCCCTCTACTATGCTGTTTTTTTTGTCTGTATAATATTTACTTTTTAGGAACTCTGGAATATCTCTTTGCAGCACGTTGATCATATTCTCCATACTCTCTCTGAGGCGCCTGCCTTTTCCAGCAGGGAGCATTATGAGAGATGGTTCATCCGGAGATTTGAAATTATACACATAAAGCACATCGTCTGGAGTTTCCTTGGTTTTTTCGATTTTACCCAGGAATTTTTTGATGGTGGTGGTTCTTCCGGTTCCGACCATTCCGGTTATAAAAATGTTGTATCCACGGCTTTTTATATCAAGTCCTGTTTGGATGGCTTTCAATGCTCTTGTTTGACCGATGATCTCCTTGCATTTTTTACAGGAATCTGTGGTCTCAAAAGGAATTGAATCAGGATCGATCTCTTTAAAAAGTTTTTCCTTGGATAATTCTTTAAATGGAGAAGCAGATTTCATTTTCTGTTCCTTTCTTGAAAAGGCTTTTAATTTTTTGCTTTGTGTAATCTTTTTAACACAAAATCCAGCTAACCTCAAACTATTTTGACGAAGAGAAAAAATTGGAAGGACTGTTCAATAAACATGCAGGTATGTGTAAGAAAATCTTCGTGCAAAAGGATTCTTTATTTGATAAGATAAGCTGAACGAGGAGGAATTATAAATGAGTGATATTCGGGTCAAAAAAGTCGAGACCAGTAAAGAAAGAAACAAGTTTATCCGTTTTCCCTGGAAAATATATAAAGATGATCCGAATTGGGTGCCTCCTCTGATTGCTGATATAAAGGAGAGAATCAGCAAAGAAAAGCATCCCTTCTTCGATCATGCTGATATGGATCTGTTTCTTGCTTTTGACGGAGATGATATTAAAGGCAGAGTCGCTGCCATTTTAGATGAAAATCATAATACCCGCCATAATGAAAAAGTCGTGTTTTTTGGTTTCTATGAAAGTTACAATGATGGGGATATCACAAGGGCGTTGCTGGACAAAGTGTGTGAATGGGGGGAGGAAAGGGGCATGAATGTTTTAAGAGGCCCTGTGAACACATCTTTGAATGATGAATGCGCTTTTTTGCTGGAAGGCTTTGATTCTCCTCCTGTGTTCATGATGCCTTATAATCCGCCCTATTATCTTGACCTTATGGAAGCTTACGGGATGAGCAAAATCAGGGATTTGTATGCTTTTCTTATGGAAAAAAATGAGGAAGCGGATAAGAAATTAGAGACCATAGTAAAGAGAATTGAGAGCCAAACAAACATCAAATTGAGAACTGTTGATTTAAAAAGAGTGGATGAAGAGGCTGAAAAAATCAAATACATTTACAATCACGGCTGGGAAAACAACTGGGGTTTTGTTCCATGGACAGATAAAGAGATGGAGGATATGGCAAAAAAGCTGAAGCAGATCGCAGACCCGGATATCATCGCCCTCGCCGAGGAAAAAGGAAAGCCGGTCGGCTTTGGATTTGCCCTTCCCAATTACAATGAGGTGTTAAAAAAGATGAATGGGCGGCTGTTCCCCTTTGGATTCATAAAGTTTCTCTTGAACAGGAAAAAGATAAAGGGAATCAGGGTTTTGGTTTTTGGGATTCTCAGGGAGTACAGGATGACCGGCCTGAGCTACCTTCTTTATTCAAGGATCTATAAAAATGCTCTTAAAAAAGGGTATAAATGGGCTGAGACCTCCTGGCAGCTTGAAGACAATGAGGCTGTCAATAATTTTGTGATGTCCATAGGGGGAAGGGTTTATAAGAAATATAGAATCTATCAGAAAAATATTGGATAATGATATAAGAATAAACAGGAAAGAAGAAAAGTAAACAAAAGGGAAAAAAGGAGGAAAAAAGTGGGAGAGTATAAGAATCTGGAAATCAGGCAAGAGGAAAATATCGGGTGGATCATAATCAACAGGCCTGATAAATTGAATGCATTGAATCAGGAAACCATAAAGGAACTGCATAAAGCTTTTTCTTCATTTCAGGATGACAGCCGTATCAAAGCTGTTTTATTAAAGGGTTCCGGAGAAAAAGCATTTGTAGCTGGAGCTGATATAAAGGAGCTCTCCGGGCTCGATAGCTCTTCGGGTAAGAAATATGTACTTGAGGGTCAAGAATTAATGAGCCTGATTGAAAATTTCAGAAAGCCTGTTATTGCGGCTGTGAATGGTTATGCCTTGGGAGGAGGCACAGAACTGGCTTTAGCCTGTCATATAAGAATAGCTTCAGATAATGCAAAGATGGGACAGCCGGAAGTAAAACTGGGTCTTATTCCGGGATTCGGGGGAACTCAAAGACTTCCAAGGTTGGTTGGAAAGGGAGTAGCTATGGAAATGATTCTTTCCGGGAAAACAATAAATGCGCAGGAAGCCCTTCGGATAGGGCTTGTGAACAAGGTCGTATCCCAGGAAGAATTGATCCCTACCTGCGAGGCATTAGCCCGGGAGATCATTGCAGGCGGACCTAAGGCAGTGGAATACTGTATAAAATCGATAAACAAAGGATTAGACAGGCCCCTGGATGAGGGGCTTCTTCTGGAGGCAGAACTTTTTGGAGAGGTATGTTCCACTCAAGACAGCAAAGAAGGAACAAAAGCTTTTCTTGAGAAAAGAAAGCCTGAATTTCAAGGGAGGTAAAGGGAGAATAAAATGGATACATTTCAAGGAAAACTAAAAGCTGAGGGTTTTAAAATAGGAATAGTATTGAGTCGTTATAATCAGTTTATTTCAGAGAGACTTTTGGAAGGCGCTTTGGATGCACTGGAAAAATTGGGAGCGGATAAAAAAGATATATCTGTTTACAAAGTACCCGGCTCTTTTGAGATACCTGTGATCACCAAGAAGCTGGCGGATTCGAAAAAAGTTGATGGAATCATTTGCATTGGCGCTCTGATCCGAGGAGACACCCCGCACTTCGAATACTTAAGCGCTGAAGTGACAAAGGGTTTGGCTCAGATTTCTATGGACAAGGGGATCCCTGTTTCTTTTGGAGTTCTTACGGTCGATACAATTGAACAGGGAATAGAAAGAGCCGGCACAAAAGCAGGCAATAAAGGATATGATTCAGCGTTTGCGCTTGTTGAAACATTGAACTTGATAAGAGAAGCAGATTTAGATTGATTCGATTTGTTGGCTGCCAAGAATGGGAAGAAGAAAATCTAGGGAAACGGCTCTCCAAATTTTATTTCAACTTGAGTTTAATGATATCATGGAGGAGCGGTCCTTAGACCGTTTCTGGAAAGACCGAAAAGGTCAAAATTCAGAGTATGTCCAAGAGCTGATCAGTGGAGTCGTTTCCAATAAAGATGAGATCGATTCTCTGATTCAGGCCTATTCCAAAAATTGGCGTCTCTCCAGGATGCTCTGCATAGACAGAAACATAATGCGGCTGGCTGTCTATGAACTGCTTTTTGGGGAAGGGATGCCTGTAGCAGTGGCTATTAATGAGGCAGTGGAGCTGGCAAAAAAGTTCGGAGGTAATGAATCGGCAAAATTCATAAACGGCCTTTTGGATGCGCTGAGCAAAGAACCAAGGATTCAAAAAAAAAGCAGAGGAAATACAAATGAGTGAAAAAAGAGATAATTCATCCGGAAAAGTGGAACAGAGGAAGGTAAGGGAAGAAAAAATGAAAAAGCTGGCTCAAGCCGGAGTAGAGCTTTTTCCCAACAAAATCGAAGTGACCCATTCGATCCACGAAGTGGTTTCAAAATATCGTGATTATGGAGCTGAAGATTTAGAAAAAGAGAAACAGAGGATCAAGGCGGCTGGAAGGATCACATCTATAAGAAAGATGGGGAGAGCGGTGTTTTTTCATATTAAAGACAGTCAGGAAAAGCTGCAGGGTTATATTCGCAGGGACAGGGTCGGAGAAGAAAAATTCGAGCTGTTCTCCTTACTGGACATTGGAGATGTGATTGCTGTAGAGGGAGTTATTTTTAAGACCAGAACCAATGAACTGACCGTATTTCTGGATTCGTTTGATTTTCTCGCAAAATGCCTTTATCCGTTACCGGAAAAATGGCACGGGCTGCGTGATATTGAACTTCGCTACAGGAAGAGATATCTTGATTTGATAGTCAATCCTGAAGTGGCAGAGATTTTTCGATTAAGAAGCAGGATGATAGCCCTGATCAGAGATTTTTTCAATAAAAAGGGATATGTGGAGGTCGAGACTCCCATGATGCATCCTATACCGGGGGGTGCGCTGGCTAAACCATTCAAAACTTTTCATAATGCATTGGGTGTCGAGCTGTACCTGAGAATCGCACCGGAGCTGTATTTAAAAAGGCTGGTGGTCGGAGGTATGGAAAAAGTCTATGAGATCAACAGGAATTTCAGGAATGAAGGGATATCATCCGAGCACAATCCTGAGTTCACGATGCTGGAGTTTTATGAAGCCTTCTGTGACTACAATGACATGATGAACATCACTGAGGATTTAATAAGCCAGTTGAGTCTGGATCTTACAGGGAAAGAAGAAGTTACGTACGGAGAACACAAGATCTCCTTTAAAAGGCCCTGGAAGAGGATGAGATTTATGGATTCTCTATCGAGATACAGCGGGCTGGCACCCAGCCGTTTTGATGATAAAGAAGGAATAATTAAATTTGCTTCTGAACTGAGCGGTGAGGAAACCTTGAGATCTTACGGAAAAGCGCTGGATGTTATTTTTGATAAATATGTGAAACCAAATCTAATCCAGCCGACATTTGTTATCAATCCTCCGAAAGAGATTTCTCCTCTTGCAAAGGCTTCCAGAGACAATCCGGATGAAGCAGAACGGTTCGAATTGATCATAGCAGGTATGGAGATCGCTAATGCTTTCAGTGAGCTGACTGACCCCAGAGAGCAGAAAAAGAGGTTTTTACAGCAGGCAGAAGAAAGAAAAAAAGGAGATGAGGAGTCCCATGTAGTGGATCATGATTATGTCAGTGCCCTGGAATACGGTCTTCCCCCCACGGGGGGGGAGGGGATAGGGATAGACCGGCTGGTCATGATTTTCACTAACCGGAATTCCATAAGAGAGGTCATCCTTTTTCCTCTTCTCCGCCCAAAGGGAAAAGGAGATAAGCCTGATTCTTCTGGACAGAATCGCTTAAAAGGCGAAGAGAAATGAAGTTCGAATGGTTTGTAGCTAAAAGATACCTAACAGCCAAAAGAAAGCAGGCCTTCATATCAGTCATAACGCTGATCTCCGTGTTAGGGATCACTATAGGGGTGATGGCCCTTATCATTGCCATTGCTTTGATAACTGGATTCCAGAAAGATGTCCAGGCTAAAATATTGGGCTCCACTTCACATATCATGGTTTCTGATTTGTCCGGAAAAGGTATTTCAGATTATGAGGTTTTTTTAGAAAGAGTCAAAGAAATGGATGGCATTACAGAGGTCACTCCTGTTGCGTATATTACCGTGTTCATAACAGGTCCTTATAAAAACTCGGGAATTGTTTTAAGAGGGCTTGATTTTGAGCGTGAAGAGACTGCTTCTTTCTGGAAAGATAATTTAGAGAGAGGCGATCTTCCCGGCTCTGGTGCAGAGGGGGAAAATATTCTGCTCGGATGGGACCTCGCCTTTGATCTTGGAGCCGGAGTCGGTGATATGGTGACCGTGCTCTCGGTCTCGAACAGACTGACACCCACAGGACTCTTCCCCCGGATAAAGAAACTCCGGGTCACCGGTATATTCCGTACAGGATTGTATGAATATGATGCTTCCACAGCTCTTGTGGATTTGAAAACAGCTCAGAATATCATCGGTATTAACAATAAGGTCAACCTTATACAGATAAAAATAGACAATATATTTAAAGCTCCCGCTTTTAAGGAGGAAATAAGGGACATTATTCCTCCGGAGACTTATGTCACTACCTGGATGGAGATGAATGAATCCCTTTTTTCCGCTCTCAAACTTGAGAAAAAGCTTATGTTTTTCACAATTGCTTTGATTATTCTGGTGGCTGCGTTAAATATCATAGCTACTCTGATTTTAATGGTCATGGAGAAGACTAAGGATATTGGAATTCTTATGGCAATGGGGGCGACGTCCCAGAGTATAAGAAAGATTTTTTTCCTCCAGGGAGCCACAATCGGAATTTTGGGTACATTTATAGGTACGGTTCTGGGATTGGCATGGTGCTGGTTGGCCAACACCTTTGAATTGATAAAAGTTCCCATCGATATCTATCAGATTCCCTTTGTTCCTTTTAAAATAGGCATTCTGGATTTATTGGTCATCATATTTTCAGCGATTTTCATAAGTTTTGTTTCGACTCTTTTCCCTTCTTACAGAGCAGCTAAAATCGATCCTGTCGGAGCATTGAAGTATGAATGAAGCGCTCAAGATTGTGAATCTAAGGAAGGATTATCCGCTTCCGCATGGAAAATTATGTGTTTTCAAAGATGTCAACTTTTCCTTGAAGAGAAACGAGATTGCAGCCATTATGGGTGTTTCCGGTGTTGGCAAAACAACATTTCTCAACCTGTGCGGTGCTTTGGACAGGCCTACAAAGGGAAAGATACTGATCGAAGGGGAGGATATTAATGCCAAAGATAACAGACAAAAAGCAGAGATAAGAAACAAAAAAATAGGTTTTATTTTTCAATTTTATCATCTCCTTCCAGAGTTTAATGCACAAGAAAATGTCAGCTTTCCCCTTCTGATCAGCGGTTACAGTTCTCATGAGGCGAAAAAAAAGGCCCTGGATATGCTCAAGGAAGTGTCTTTGGAGGATAAAGCTTTTATTCGTGTTTCTCAGCTTTCCGGAGGGGAACAGCAGAGAGTGGCTATTGCGAGGTCTTTGATCAATGAACCGGCTTTGCTCCTTGCTGATGAGCCCACCGGAAATATGGACTGGCAGACAGGGAAAAAAATATTAAAACTCATAAGAGAGCTTCATGACAGGAAAAAACTGTCTTCCATCATTGTGACCCATAATGAAAAAGTGGCTCGATTTTGTGACAGGGTCTATTTAATGGACGGCGGAGATTTGAAACTATTTAATCATCTCTGAAGTTTAAATAACGTAGACACAGACGTCTTGACTCGGGAAAAATCCTGGTTTAATGAAAAGGATGATCACATGGTCTGAGTCAAAGTCAGTACCTTTATTTTTAGAGGCAAATATGGTATAAGGATAGCGAAATGAAAAAAGCGGTATTGATAGCCATGATGGTTCTTCTTCCCTTGGTCGTCTACGGCCAGGAAGTGATAGAAAAAATAGAGCTTGTAGGAAACGAATTGGTCACAGAAGATACGGTTCTCTATTATTTGACTTTTAAGGAGGGGGATTATTTTAATAAAGACTCTCTACAGGATGGTTTTAAGGTTTTATGGGCCACTGGTTATTTTTCAGATATAAAAATAGAAGCTGTTGACGGAGAAAAAGGCAAGGTCATAAGAGTCTATGTCAAAGAAAACCCTATTATAAAAAAAATAACATACAAAACGGGGAAAAGAATCAAAGAAAAAGATATTGTGGATAAGCTGAAGGAAGAAAATGTAAACATACTTCCGTATTCATATTATAGGCCCTATTCCATCAGAAGGATAGAAGATACCATAAAAAGCATAATGGAAGAGAAGGGTCTTGCTGCGGGAAAAGTTAAAACAGAAGTTAAGAACAGAGGAAAGAATGAGGTCGAGATCATTTTTAATGTTGATGCGGGGCGTAAGATCAGGATCGGTGACGTTGTGTTTGAAGGGGAACCCAAACTTAGAGAAAGCACTCTTATGAACGCATTGAAAGAGAACAAGGAACACAGTTTTATCTCATGGGCCAGTGGAAAGGACACGTTCAAGCAGGATCAACTGGAATCAGATGTGTCAAATCTGGTAGAAAAGTACAAAGAGCACGGTTTTATGGAAGCTCAAGTCGGGGAACCTGTTGTAAAGGAAATTGAGAAAAGGTCGATTTTTTTCAAAAAGCAAACCATGAAACAGATCATTATTCCTGTAGATGCAGGGTATCTGTATTTTGTCGGAGATGTCACTATAGAGGGGAATGAGTTTTTTAATGCAAAAAATTTACGCACACTGATTCCTATGAGGGAAGGGAATATATACAGTATAGATGACAGAGAAAAAGGAGTAGAAGAAATAAGCAAACTCTATCAAAATTTTGGATATATGTATGTCAGGATTATTCCGGTAGAGCGGCTTGATCCAAAAAATAAAAAAGTGAATGTGACTTATAATATAGTCGAAGGCCCGGTGGCCTATATCCACAGGATGGAGTTTAAAGGGAATACGTATACAAACGATAAAGTTATGCGGCGGGAGATGATGATAAGAGAGGGAAACCGGTTCAGTTATGATATGTTCAAGAACAGCTTGCTCAGAATCAATCAACTGGGTCTTGTTGAAATCAAACAAGACCCTAATATCTATCCTGACCCCCAAGATCCCACTAAGGTCGACGTCACTATCAACGTGACTGAGTTACAGAGAAACAATATTCAGTTCTCTGCTGGATACAGTGGATATCAGGGAGCTTTTGTATCATTGAGTTACTCGACCGTTAATTTTCTTGGAGCCGGAGAGAAGTTAGAATTGACTGCGACATACGGAAAGCGGACAAAAATATATTCATTTGGATTTACAGAGCCGTATATATTTGACCTTCCCTTGAATGCCGGCTTTAACATTTATGACCGGTACATCGTTTATCCAGGGTTGTTTAATAGGAAAGGAAGAGGAATCAATGTCCATTTAGGAGGCCGGGTAAGAGGATACTGGAGAGCCAGGTTATCTTATGGACTTGAGTTTTTAGAGATGAGTGAATATGAGGGCGAGGAGGGAGATGACTATTACAGTAACCTCTATTATTCAATGTATGGTTATAATTATAATTATTATCCTTATTATTATGGGGGTAATTATACTTACGGCAAATATAATATAAGCAGTATTACTCCAATGATCTACAGGAATACAGTTGACAGCCCTTTAACCCCTTCGAGAGGCACCCTTTATCTTGTAAGTTGTGAATTTGCAGGCGGGATTTTAGGCGGGGATGTCGCCATGATAAAACCTGCTTTTGAGTGGACATTGTACAAACCTCTTATAGGAAATACATCTCTGGGTTTCCATGTTGAATATAAATTCATTAATTCTATCGGGGATTCGGCCATCCCTTACTGGGAAAGATTCTACCTCGGAGGAGAAAGGTCAATAAGAGGTTATGACATCTACACTATAGGGCCCAGGAGTATGGAGGGTTACAATATGGGCGGAGTGAAGTCTCTGGTGTTTAATGCAGAATACATTATTCCCCTAGGAGGGCCGGTATACGCCATATTGTTCTATGATAGGGGAAATGCTTATTCATCTGAACAAAAGATCGATATCAATAATATGTATTCTTCCGCAGGATTGGAGGCTAGAGTTTTTGTCCCTGCCCTGAGGGTCCCCTTCAGGCTTATATTCTCATACAACAATCGAATATCACGGACAGGGGATTCGAATTTTAAGTTTCGTTTTGCCATAGGGACAACATTTTAAATAAACATTTTTAAATCATAAATAGGAGGCTTAAGATGTTATCAAGGAGCACAAGCAAATTTCTTTTTCTTGCTCTTGTTCTTTCTCTTTTATTTTCAGCAGGGTTCGCTCAGGAGAGTCTAAAAATAGGAGTTGTCGATTCCAACCAGATACTGCAGAATTCCATAGAAGGGAAAAAAGTGATGGCCCAGCTCAGAGAAAAGGAATCGAACAATCAAAAAAAACTGGCTGCTAAGGATGAGGAGATCCGTGATCTGCAGAAAAAAATAAGCACACAGAGTTTGACCTTGACTCAGGAAGCTCGGTTGAATCTCAACTCAGACCTTGAGCGATTAAGGACGGAAAGGCAGAGAATCTATGAGGACAACCAAAGAGATATGAATGAAACCGCAGCAAGGCTTTTCCAGAAGATCCAGAATGAAGTGATGCCCATTATCGAGCAGCTCGGGAAAGAGAAGGGGCTTGAGGCTATTTTTGACCGGCAGAACAGCGGTGTTGTCTATTTCAGCCCTTCTGTTGATATCACTCAAGACGTGATCCAGAGATATGATGACCAAAAAGCAAAACAATAAAAATCATTTTATTAACATAAGCAAAATCCAGAATATCCTGCCTCATCGTTATCCTTTTTTGTTGGTGGACAGGGTTTTAAGATTAGAAGAGGGAAAGTCTATTTTGACTATTAAGAATGTGACATATAATGAGCCCTTTTTTAATGGCCATTTTCCGGAAAACAAAATCATGCCGGGAGTCCTTATTATTGAAGCAATGGCCCAGAGCGGGGGTATTCTGGTGTATCACTCTGTTCCAGATCCTAAGGATTGGTTCATGATGTTGAGTAAGATAACCAATGCCAAGTTCAGAAAGCCGGTTATACCGGGGGATCAGATTAGATTTTATGTCGATATAGTCAGGATGAGGAAAAAGTTCTGTGAAATCAAAGGCAAAGCTGTAGTGGATGGAGATATAGTAGCAGAATCTGAGGTCATAGCATCTCTGCTGCATCGAGAGGAGATGAATGGACGGGAGTGAAACATATATTCATCCCAGTGCGGACGTACACAAAGAGGCCTTTCTGGATGAAAGTGTTTATATAGGCCCTTATTCTGTTATTGGAAAACATGTTTCTATAGGGAAGGGAACCAAACTGGATGCACATGTTTATGTGACCGGTCATACTCAAATCGGACAGCACTGTCATTTTTCCCCATACACATCAGTTGGGACCGAACCTCAGGATCTCACTTATGAACAGGAACCCACTCGGGTGGTCATAGGGGACAAGAATGTGTTCAGAGAATTTATGACTGTAGATAAAGGGACAGTAAAAGGGGGAGGCGAGACAAAAATAGGGAATGATAATTATTTCATGGCCTATTCCCATATTGCCCATGACTGTGTTGTTGGAAATCATGTTATTTTTATAAATGGGGCCACTCTGGGCGGCCATTGCTTTATTGACGACTATGCCCAAGTAGGAGCTTTTAGTGGTCTGCATCAATTTTGCCGGGTAGGAAAGTATGCTTTCATAGGTGGTTATTCTGTGATCACTCAGGATATCCTTCCTTTTTCCAGGGTAGCGGGGAGCCGGCCCGTTCTGTTTTATGGAATCAATGCGGTCGGTCTGCGCAGAGGAGGATTTTCAAGGGAAAGGATTCAGGCAATCAAAAAAATGTATAATCTTTTGTTTCATTCTGACTTGAATACCAGCCAGGCTGTTGGGAAAATAAAAGAAGAGATATCTCCAAGTGGGGATAGAAAGGAAATCATTGATTTTATCAGCTCCTCCAAGCGTGGAATATTAAAAAAACAGCAGTGAAGAGAGAAAAAAGGTTAGGAATTATCGCAGGTTCAGGGGGAATTCCTCTGTGTATATGCCGTAAGGCTAAAGAGGAGGGGTATACCTGTATTGTTGCGGGGATACAGAACGAATTTGATGAAGGCATCACAGAGCAGGCTGATTCATATGCTTGTTTCGAGGTCAAAGATTTTTTAAAGCTTGTTTCTTTTTTTAAAAAGAAAGATGTCCGTCAGATAATATTCGCTGGGAAAATCAGGCATAGAAATATGTACTCAAAGGACACCTTTCCCTTGCCTTTGTCCTCTCTTCTGGAAGGTACTGAAAACAGAAATCCAGACGAAATCGCAAGAGCTGTATTTAACTATATTGAAAGTCAGGGGATCGAGGTTATGGATCCTTCCCGTTTTTTGTCGGATCTTTTCTGTGAGCAGGGTGTTCTAACCAAAGGGAAAATTTCTCCAGCCGCAAAAGAGGATGTTGACTATGGATGGCCTCTTGCCAAACAAATGGCTGATCTTGAGATAGGACAGACTGTTATAGTAAAAGACAAAGCCGTAGTTGCCGTGGAAGCCATGGAAGGAACGGACGAGGCTATAATAAGGGGGGGGCTTTTGGGAGGAGAGGGGTGTGTTGTGGTCAAGGTCGCCCGTACACGTCAAGATGCAAGGATCGACCAGCCGGCTGTAGGATTAAAGACTGTCCAGAACCTTAAAAAGGCAGGATGTTCCGCACTGTGTATTGAGGCGGACAAAGTGCTTTTCATGAATAAAGATAAAGCTCTAAAATTGGCAGAACAAAGCGGAATAACCATCATTTCAAGAAAAATGGATACATCGCTGTTTTTTATGAATAAGTCGGGTTAAAATGATTTGAATATTTTAACCGGAGGCATTACACTATAGGGCTGAAAATCAATAAGGCTGGAAATCAGAAATGGCTAAAAAAAGAGTAGGAATTATCGGAGTCGGGTATCTTGGGACCCAGCACGCAAGAATTCTTTCTTATCTTGAGGAAGCTGATTTGAAAGCTGTCGCAGACATTGATAAGAATAAAGCGATGGTCATAGGCAACCGTCATCGTGTCCCTTATTATGAAAATTTTGAAGACATGCTTGATGATATAGATGTTGGAATTGTGTCGGCCACTACAAACGAACATTTTTCGATTGCCAAGAAACTGCTTCAGGAGGGAAAGTCGGTTCTTGTGGAAAAACCGATTACAGATACTGTGGAACATGGAGAAGAACTGGTTGACCTTGCAAAGAAGAAAGGCCTGATACTCCAGGTCGGGCATTTGGAGAGATTCAATCCCGCTGTTGAAAGATTGAAGAATCTCATTACGGAACCTAAGTTTATAGAGGTCCAGAGGCTTGGTTCTTTTTCAGCCCGTTCCTTGGATACGAATGTTGTATTGGACCTGATGATTCATGATTTGGATATTATTCTCGATTTGATCAATGATACGGTCGAGGTCATAAGGTCCTCTGCCATTCATGTTCTTTCAGAAAAATTTGATATTGCCAATGCCAGGCTTGAGTTTAAATCGGGGTGTGTGGCCACTTTAACGGCCAGCCGGGTTCACCAGGGAAAAGTCAGAAATTTAAGAATATTTGAACCGACCTCCTATTATTCTGTTGATTATATTGATCAGGAGATCAAAGTCTTTCCTTTAAACGGACGGCAGGCTGATATCAAGTCTTTGGAGATAAAAAAGGAGGAACCCCTTAAAAAGGAACTCATCAATTTCTTCAAATGCCTTAATGACGGCAAGCAGAGAAAAGTAAGCGGAGCTGAAGGGGTGCGAGCCCTTAAATTGGCTCACCGCGTTCTGGCGGAGATAGAAACGTAGACCTCAATCCATCTTAAATAAAGAATCTTCCAATCCTGTATTGTACTGGACGTCTGTTATGGTCGATACCATAAATTCTTCACCGTCTCTGTAGACAACAATAGAATGAGCCACCATGGTTCCGTCTATTTCCTTGTAGTCGGATTGATATGATTCAACCATGACTTCCACTCCGGTCTGATCCAGGGTCATAGCCTTGCTTTTGGAGACGAGAAAGGTATCTTCATTGATATAAAGAGTGGCTTCGAATCCGTCTTCATAGTGTTGTTTAAGCACATAATGATCCATTCCATCAATGGTTTCCGTGCCCTCGTATGTGTAAGAGATCCCGTATTTTTCCGGATGGAGGAGAGAGTCGTTTCCAAGAGCATCCCTTTTCATTTCAGTACTCAGTTGTTCAGGCATTTCTTCAGTTTCTCCTGTTTGAGGATTGACCATCCAGGAAATCTTTCCATCATAAGCCTGTGTGATGATCATTCCCATCACTTCGACATCTGTGCGCATCATGTTAGGCTCTTTATGATAAAGAGTGAGGGAGCCTTCCAGCCCCATCTGGGTGATTTCTATGGTCCCTGTAACGACCATGTCTTTAATCTCCTGGAGCCGTTCTTTACCTCCCTGCACTTCAATCATTTTTGAAAGAATTCTGGCTGCTCTGGCATCTGTTTTGTTCTTTTGGGCGGTGCTGCAAAATAAGGATAAAGCGGATATGCTGAGCATCATAAAAAATACGGTTGATATTGAAAACAATTTTTTCATCTTTTCCTCCTAATTCCTTTTTAGATTCTAGAATGAAAATTTTACAGTGTAAAGCAAAACATTTTTCTGTGTTTCCAAATACGTAAAATTTTTGTATTGGTTTTAAGGAAGATACGGGAATTTATAACCTGGAGTATTCAAAAACAATCATCGCCGTTTTTCTATGAATAGATAAGGTTAATGGCTGAGTCCATATCTTTGCATTTTTTTATAGAGACCGGGGATGGATATATCGAGTATGGCTGCTGTCTCTGTTTTATTATAGTCTGTGATTTTCAAGAGGTATTCGATATATTCTTTTTTTAATCTATCAAGGGAAGGCAGTTCCCTTGCATTCGAATTAATGTTCTTAATGACAACAGAATGGTAAAAAAAGTTTTTCATGGTCATATCCTTTCATCTGTTTCTTGCTTCATAGATATGAGACATATTGTTTGATACCACATAGGAGAGGGCCATATTGCTGACTATACTGGCAATCCATGCCAGGGTCTTGTTTCGTTTGAAAAGTTTTTTCATCACAAAGTAATTTGTCATTGTCATACCGATCTTCACGGCTGCAAAAGTCAAATCATTCTTGACAAACGGCTTCATGAGAGGATTTCCTTCCTCCAGGCCTTCATATTTCAATGCTTCTCTTGTGGAAAAATAATCAGCGGCATTGAGGGCCACATTTGCTATCAGGCTCGCTTCGAAAAAGGTGCTTTCAAATCGGTGCCTCTTTCTATAGTCCTGGACGAATTTATAGGTTTCCGGAAAGTTTGTCTCAGGAGTTGTCGGCTTGATCGAGAAATTATAAGTCTTATCGTTGTTGTTGTTTGCGTATGCGAATAAGGAAGCAGATTCAATGGAGCTTTTTTCCAAGGGAGTGATGATTGGCTCTATAATGACCATTGAAAGAAGCTGCCGGCCTGATAAAAGGGCCTCACTGTCATTATTGCCTTCGGCTTTTAATGATGAAAAGCACAGTATTGATAAAATGACTGAAATGGTCAAAATCTTTGTTGTTTTTTCTTTTTTTGTTTTTTTGCTGTTTATCATGGCATCTTCTCTTTTCTCGAATTTGCCTTTATAAATTGCAAGATAGATGCCATGCGTCTCGTATTTTGTATGTTGCTTATAAAAAAGAGGTTACAGGAATACCTAAGGAAGGGAAAAAACGAAAGAAGTGATCAATTTATGAACACATTTTTCGCAAATATACGGTAAACTATTGAAAATAAAGGAGTAATAAAGAAAATGGAAAAAGTGTTCAGTAAATGAACATTTTCAGCTAGTTTTAAAATGGGTTAATGGGGGATATTGTATTTTTTTAGCTTGCTATAGAGGGTGGTCCTTGATATGTTTAAAATATCCGCCGTCTTTTTTATATTGTAGTCTGTCTGGTTTATCAGATAGGTGATGTAGTCTTTTTCCAGATCTTCCAGAGAAGAAAAGTTTTCTTTATCTATAAGAGGGTTTTTCTGTTTTAAAATCGAGGTATCACGGAGATATTCAGGAAGGTCATTAATATCAATAAACTCTTTTTTTGTAACCAGAGCGGCCCTTTCCAGGACATTTTTAAGCTCTCTGATATTTCCGGGCCAGTTGTATTTTGAAAACAGCTTTTGGACTTTCATGGATATCCCTTTTATTTTTTTGTCGACTTTTATGCTTAAATTTTCTAAGAAATGCCTGACCAGAAGCGGAATATCTTCCCTTCTTTCCCTCAGAGGAGGCAGGTGGACTTCCACCTTGTTGAGCCTATGGAAAAGGTCTTCCCGGAAAGTATTGTTTTTTATGCATTCTGACAGATCCCTGTTCGTGGCAGCAATGACTTTTACATCCACTTCTTTGGTCTCGTTAGATCCAAGAGGCCTGAATTGATGGCTTTCGAGCACTCTGAGTAATTTGGCCTGGACAGTCAAAGGGATCTCTCCTATTTCGTCCAAAAAGATGATGCTTTTATGAGCGGCTTCAAAAAGCCCCTGTTTGTTTGCCACAGCCCCGGTAAAAGCCCCTTTTTTATAGCCAAAGAGTTCTGATTCGAATAGATTTTCCGGAATGGAAACGCAGTCGCATATGACAAGCTGTTTGTCGCTTCTGGTGCTCAGCTCATGGATGGCCTGAGCAATCAGTTCTTTCCCTGTACCGGTCTCTCCGGTAATCAGAATGCTGGAAAAAAATTTTGAAATTTTTTCGACCAGAGAAAAGATTTCAAACATATAAGGGCTTTTTCCTACGATTCCTTTGAACGAATATTTTCCTTCCAGCCTTTTCTCCAGAAGATATGTTTCTTTTCTGAGATTTCTTTTTTCATTTATGGAGCCCAGTGTTTTTTCTATGACATCCTGTTTAATGGGTTTTTCAATATAATCGGAGGCCCCTCTTTTTATGATATCCATGACATTTTCTGTGGATTTGGCATTGCCGGTAAGTATGATATCAATCAAAGAATCAAACTTATGGAGCTCTTTAATAAGAGAGAAGGCTTTGTCTCTGTATTTGTCCATATCCGTCATTACGACATCAATGTGATGGTCTTTTATGTACTTGAGAATGGAATTCGTGCTTTCAGAAAAATAGACCTCACACATATCGACGAAAGAGGAATCCTTGACTTTGTCGTACAGTGACAGCCCCTCGTCTATTAAAAGAAGGTTCATCTTAAGTTACACTTATGAAATGAAATCCAACAATCTGATTTTTATATTATCAGTTTCTCATTTGTTTTACAATACTGTTCTCTTTGATTGAATTTTTATTTTTCCAACTCTCCCGGCCTGCTCCTTATGAATTGTATATATATTTTGTTTTTGATCTCTTCCTCTATCCTTGAAACCTGGCAGGTGCTTTCTGATAGGTAGAGGGCATGGGCTTTGATGTAAGCGAGCCCTTGTTCAACAAGAAAATCCAGCCATTTTCCCTGGGCTGTTTCATCCATAAGTTCCGGAGTTTCTTCTGCGAAAGTTATTTTTCTTCTCTCAGTCAGCTTGCTTTCCGTGGGACTCTGCCTCTTTGAATAGATATTGACGCCACCCTGGATTTCCAGGTTATTCATATGAGGATGCCATCGCGCAGCCCAGCGAAAGTATCTGTCGTAAAGTGATTTGTTTGAGAGGCGGATGTTTTCGGTGGAATGCAGGCCCTCTATGATATATTTTTTCAGTTCTTCCCCGGCTTTTTTCCATTTCTCATATATGGGAAGGGAGAGGGTTCTGTAGTACACAAACCATCCCCGGGGCACCCAGTAATCTCTGAAAAGGAACGGGGTGTAATCCGAGAAAGGCTGGACCCATTCATGTGAAGGATAGCCGTGGAGATTGAGATGGATGTCAGGAAGCCACCTGTCGTACAGATTTTTTCTGACTTTAGCTTCCGGAAGTATGGGATGGTCTGCATTGACCTGATGACCGACATCTATCCCTAATGTGGAATACCGCCCTGCATGCAGGCTGTGAAAAGGTGTTAGTTTTTGCAGTTTGTAGGCCAGTTCCGCACCGTCCGGATTTTCCATGGGATGAAAAACGAAGTTTATTTTTTTCAAAAAAGACATGTATTCGTCGTTCTTTGCAACGAGTTCCGCGAATTTGAGTATGTAATTTGTCGAACAGACTTCATTGGCATGCTGGCGGCCGTTGCAGTAAAGTGTGGGCTTAAACGTGATGAGCCTCTGGAGAGAAGTGTACCGGTCAGCAGGAGAGTACATCTCAATCACAGGGATCTTTTTCCCCTCATAGGACCTCCCGCCTATATAGCTGTGGATTGGCTCAAATCCAGAGAGCCTGTCCACGATATCCAGACACATCTCGGGAGAAATGATCTCGTCGGTGGGAACAATATCATGGTCTTCCGCCTCTTTCTCTTTTGCCGTGGGTTGGTCTTCTGAATCATCGTAAGAAACAGGAAGGCTTTCTTCCTTAAAGATTTCTTTATGTCTTATTTTAAGGGTTAGATGGTTGAGATTGGGAAAATGAAAGGAAAGCGGTAGGATTCCTTGGTCAGTGAGTTCCTTTAAAGAATCAATGATCTCTATGAGTTCAAGATAGTGTTCTTCTTTTTCTATCTCTGCCTCGATAGTGAGGTTGTGGACCCTGTTTTTCTCTGAGTCATAGAGAAGAACGGAAGTGCTCAGTCTTTTCACTTCAACTGGATCGAATTCGATTCGTTCCTTTGATGTGTTTCCTGCATCATCACTCCAGCTTATGCTCATAAAAGGAGATTGTGCCCGCCGGTCTTCAAACAATATGCTTACTTTACCCATTTCCCCTTCTGTGGAAGGATGGATCAAGGGAAGGACGTTTCCCGGGGCTGAGTAACGGGATGAGTCTTCAGGAAGGTCGGTCTCTTCCGTCTGGATGTCTGTGATTCCCCTGAGAAAATCAAGGGTGTCAAAATATATCTCATCATGAATGGCTTCCAGGCTGCTTATGATTTCCTGGTCCAGGCCAAGCCTGTAGTCAGGTTCGCTCAGCCACATTTCTATTAAAAGCCGCTTGAAATAGGGCTGTTTTTTAAACGACGGTTTGTTATCCGTTTTCTTAAGGATGTAGTCATAGACAGAAGCAAGGACCTCGCTTTGATAAAAATCCCAGAATCTTTCCAGATCACTGTCAATGGGGGTATCCAGAACGATTTTCTCTTTATCTCTGATTTGAAGCCACCCTGTGGTTCGTACCACGGTTCCCCATTCAGGAAGGACATTGAGATAGCTGGCCTTTGTAACATGGGGCGAGAAATGGTCCGTGAAGATTTCCTTTTCCTTATCGTCATAGGCTGTGATGACATACGTAGGCTCTTTTTCGTCTTTTATCTCAAAGATGATTTTATCAAGGGGGATTCCTGTCTCTCTAGTGATGATATCATCTATAGGATACAGCTCTTGAAGCCATCGGTAAGGGTCAGCATAGAATCTTTTTGGCTTTTGAAAGTCATCCGCGAATTGGGAGAATCGGATGACGACATGATCTGTGTTCCCGGATTTAAGAGAGGGGACCACTTTTTCTTTGAGCCAGAAAAAACCCTGTTTATAGGAGGACAGAACATCGATCCGGCAGTTATTGATTTCGTTTTTCTCCAGCATTTCTTTGACCGTTTTTTTTATTTTTTCCCTGGTTTCAGGGGATTCGCTGACACCGATGCTTATGCTGAGAGGGTTTCCGCTCCATTGGCCGCTGCTTATGAATTTTTCAAGCCTGAGGCAGACGTCATCAGCTTCCCAGTCAAAGGTTTTTTCCATCTGAAAAACGGTTTGGCTGTCTTCAAAGGAAAAAGATTGGACGTTTATTTCTTCCGAAGCCAATGCATTTTCTAAGTATTTGTGTATGTAATTTTCATAGTCTTTGTTTTTTTCCGGCAAGCAGAGGTCGACCGAGAATGCTTTGATTTTCTTATGGTTTAATTTTTTAGTGATGTCCTTTAATTTGTAAAGAAAATATCCTTCTGTGCTGCCCCTTTTTCCTTTAAAAAACTCCTCAAGGGAAGGAGGGATGTCCTGCAGTTTCAGGCGGCCTGGTTCATATGCGTCAAAATAAGGATAGACCCGGGAGAGATAATCAATGAGTTTCCCTAAACTGCTGTTATCCGAGCCGGAAATGACAACGGCATTGGATTTATTAAAAGCCTGAGGGACTATGCAAACAGCAGCTGTTTCTGGTTTTAAATCTGGCTCAATCAGTTTTCCTGTTTTGATAAGTTTTTTAAATAAAATGTTGTTTTTCCCTATGATGATAGGATTGGGAAGCTCCTCCGGTTTTTCGATCTCTGAATCCAGGTAGGTCAGAGGAAAGGAGGCTCCTGCTGTATGGAGGGTCAGCCTTGACGAAAAAGAGGCGATTTCTCTCAGGCTGCCTTTTTCCTGTACGATTAAAGAAGTGTTTATGTCATCCGGGATCCTGTCCTGGTTTTTATCCGAATAGATACCGCTGAGAGAAAGCATATCGATAAGGTCAAAATCGTTTTCCTTGACTTTTATTCTTACAGGTGATTTGTAGGAGGGGGTGAGTATCCTCTTAGGATAGCCTACCCGGGGTATCTTGAGTGCCCTGGAATCCCTTTGTGATTTGATACAGAGGCTGAGCTCAGCGCATCCCGGATAGGAAAGCACCTCGGTCTCCAAACCCCTTTTATGGTTAACGGTCAGATCCTGGAGGGCTTTATAGGCCTGATTCCTATCATTTGTGTTCTCGAATACAAGTTCGACCGTGAGGCTTTTGATCTGGTCCTGGTTGAATTCCAGCCTGTTGATGGTTTTATAAGAGGATTCTTTGTCCGGAAATTCGTAAAGAGCAGAGATGATATTGACCTCCGGAATGGTTATGTGGAGAGGTTTTAAATAGGTCTTGATGTCTTTTTCTACTTTGGGATAGGTCACTCCCTGTTCTCTTCCCCAAATATCCCAGAGATAAGGCCATCTCAGGAAAAAGGCCCGGCTGGTTTTGAGCAAAGTTTCTTTGGATCCGGCTGTAACCATTATGATTTTTCCGTGTTTTGATGTGGAAACACAGACCAGTCCTTGATGAGAGGGGAGCTCATCCGGCAGTTCATTGAGACCGGGGAAAACTTTTTTTATCCATGATAGGTCGTGACTTATGATAATGGGAAAAGCACTGTGTTTACTGTTAAAAACAGCAGAGGTGTCTCTTGAGAGAAGGTCCATGTCGACCACCAGGCTTTCCAGATTAGCTCTGGCTGCGATGTCAGATGCAGAAGTGATTTCATAGGACGAGGCGTTCTCAGGAATGATGAGGTACAGCCCGATGCCGTCAGGAAAACCGTCCCCGTCTTTATCCAGAAGCCCTTTCCCCGGGGCAAACACGTCGGAAAGACTGTTGATGTTGCTTCCGAAGCCAAAGGAAAACAAGACTGCCAGACAGATGACCCCTAATATCTTTTTTCTCATTTTTCGTCCTCCGTAAGATAAGTTTAATGTTTCAGGCAAAGATTTTAAAGATAAATTGACAATGACGATCCTTGATTTCTGGTAATTGACATTTGATAGCCGCCAATCAAGGGAATAAAATTTGCGTTGCCGTTACATCCGGCGGTAGGCCCCCACCATATCAGCCAGTTTGTAATGCTCAATAATTCCCACTCATGATCTGGAAGACCAGGCTTCTAGGTTGGGAGAGTTCATGCTCTCAGGTTGAGGCAGCAACACTCAGACCGCACTCCACTCCATCCAGCACAGGTATCCCCAGTTCTTTTTTTATTTTTCGGTTCAATCCGGTCATACCCGCACATCCCAGCACAATGACGTCAGCCCCATCTTCTTCCACAGCGGCCCGGGCCGTCTGGAGATATTTTTGGTATTCGCTCATGTTTTCCATTTCTTTTTTCGGAGCTCTTATGGAAGCCAAGGAGTCTTCAAGACGGTATTTTTTCACTAGATTTTCCTTAATGGATATGGAAAATTCGCTGGTTTGTATCACAGAGAATCTTTGCCCCAACATAGAGGCGATTTTCATGGAGGCTTCTCCGATTCCCACCACTGGTTTTTTGGTGATTCCTTTAATCATTTCTAAATTGGGATCGCAGTGACAGGCCACCACAAAGCTATCATATTGAGCTTGGTTTTCTTTAACCAGCTTGATCATCCCTGGGGCCGCTTTTTTCTGATCCTCATAGGTTTCAATGAATTTTGGAGCTCCGGGAGTGGGAAAGCATGTTGCTTCAAAATTTCCTTTACTGAAATTTTCAGCGGTTTTCTGAATGGAAAGGGTCATCTCCAAATCGCTGTTCGGATTGATGATCAGAATTTTCATCGTTCTTCCTTTAACCTGAACTATTCATAAAAAAATGGCGACGTTCATTATTTTATTTTGCTTTCAAGGATATACATGTTTTTGATAAAAATGACAACTGAAATATTTTTGTTAGTTTTTACTTTCATTTTAATCGCCATTTTTTTACCATTGAGGCGAGCCAAAATGAAATTCAGATATGGCTTGTGCTCGCTAAAGATTTTTAACGCCATTCTTTGTGCTGTGTTCTCGGCTGCTGCGCAACTCCCCCCGTCCGTGGGTCAGACATGCTCGCAGCACAGCTTTGCTGAGTTCCCTCAAACACAGCACTCCGAAGGCTAAATCTTCAATGTCGCTTCAGCCACACCTGAATTTCAGTAAGCTCTCTTCAACCTTGACTCGTGAATAATCCAGGTTAATATAAAAATAGGGAATAAGTATTATGTTGCTTTTTTTTGTTCGTTGTCATTGCCCAGCATGTAAGGGGATGAGGGGGATTTTTGAGAAAGTTTTTCTTCGATAATTTTTTCCGGATAACTCAACAGACTCATGAATTCCCGGGATATCTGCTTCCTCGCTTTTTGGTCATATTTTCCTTTTTTGACTAATTCTGATTTTCTCTTTTTTAAATTCAAATAAGATTCAAGAACAGAGTCATCTTTGTAATAGAGAATAGAATACTTGCCTTGTGTAAATTCTTCAGACTGGAGGTCTGTCACAATCAGAGACTGCTCAAGATAGGATTTCACTCCAAAAGCATCCACAATGGTTTCTGATGAATTCTTTATGGTTTCATAGTCATCAGGCTTAAGAGGCGGACTCAGCGCAAGTTTTTTCACTCCACAAGCTACCATTTCCACAAAGCAGTTGATCATGCCTAATTGAAATGAGTGGTGGTCTATTTCCAATCCTTCTTGATAAGATTCCATGATTATTTCTCCTGGACAGTTCTTGTTTGCCTGAAATATTCATCATCCAGGCTTATTGTTGTCTTCTGTTTGCTTTTACAACATAATTCCTGTTAGAGTCAACCTTTAAAACAGCGTACTTGTTGTGCTTCTCCAAGAAATCATTCATCAGCTTGAAGAACGCGCCGTTTAAAGCCAAAAGAGCAACCAGATTGGGAAGGGCGCACACACCCACAGATATGTTGGCAAAAACCCAAAGTTTGTTCACATGAGCGACCCCAGCAAAGATCACTCCGGGCAGAAAATAAAGCCATTTGAGATAGCGGATTGATTTTTTACCAAAAAGAGTGACCACAGAGGTTTCATAATAGATAAAAAATCCGATCTGGGTGGACAAGCAAAACAGCAGTATGGAAAAGGATATGACGGCTGAAGCCAGCCAAGAAGGAAACACTGAAGAGAATGAGTCGATCACCAGCTCTATACCGGATTGACCACTTCCCAGGAGTCCTGTCGATAAAACCGCAAATGAAGTTATGGAGCAGATAATGAAGGTATCGATAAAGGTTTCAAAAGCCCCCCATAATCCCTGCTGAAAAGGATGCGTTGTGTCTGCTGTGGCATGAGCCATGGGAGCTGTGCCCAGGCCAGCTTCATTGGAAAGCATGCCTTTAGCCATGCCTTCCTTAAGGGCGGCACTTACAGCCACACCTGCCATCCCTCCCACTGCCGGGACCGGAGAAAAGGCATACTTGATGATCATTCCAAACACTTCGGGTATTTTGGCATAATTGATAAGGAAGACAGCCACGCCTCCCAGAATATAAACAAGAGACATCAAAGGAACCAGCCTCTCACAAACCCTGCCAATGCGTCTAATGCCTCCGATCACCACAAATCCTGTGATCGCAGCCATGAGGCCTGTGGTAAGGTAGGGATTTATTTTATAGCTGGAGAGAAAAGCGCGTCCTACTGTGTGCTGCTGGAGCAGAGTGGCGCTGAGCAGGGAATTAACCAGAACTCCCCCTGCAAATATCTTTGCCAGGGATTTCCAGCCCAGGCCCTTTCTCATATAGTACATAGGTCCCCCGTGAAGGATTCCGTTTTTGCCCACTTCTCTGTAATGAACAGCCAGAGTTATTTCTGCGGTTTTGATGATCATGCTGAAAAGAGCTAAAATCCACATCCAGAATATGGCGCCCGGTCCTCCGATGGACAGAGCTGTGGCCACTCCGGCAATATTGCCCATCCCCACAGTGGAAGCTAAAGCTGTGGAAGTGGCCTGAAAAGGGGTCATCCTTCCCTTGGGCTGGATTTTTGTTGTCTCAAATATTTTTCCGAATGTGTTTTTAAATATGAGTCCTATCCGGGTTATTTGAAAGGCTTTTGATTTAATGGTTAAAAAGACCGCCACTCCTGCAATGAAAATTATGGTCCAGGGCCCCCATAATACCTGGTCAATAAATGAAGCTGTGTTTAATATTGGCTCTAACACTTTAACATTTACTATTCATAAAAAAATGGCGGCGATTTTATTATTCATTTTGTTTAAGCGATGCTGCGGCATAAATAAGCTGTTTCCAGAAGGTGCCTGCTTTGAACGGCAGGAGAAACAGCAACCAGCCTGAGTGCTGTTTTATCTCCTATTTTTGTTTTCGAAAGAGCGTTCTCTCCTTTGGACATGATTTCGTTGTATATCATTTCCTGAAGGTCATTGATTTTATCCGGCTTTATATTCTTGGGTACCACCTGAAAGCACAGGATTCCTGTATCTGGTTTGAGGCAGAGCTCCAATTCAGGCTCTGATTGGATCTGTACAGCTGCTTTTTTCACAGCTTCCAGAGGTGAACGCAGCCTGTGTCTTATTTTTTTTAGGCCCTGATGCAGTATAGATGTTATGAGAGGAAGGGCAGAAAAAGGCCGGGTTGATGGGGCGGATTTAAGGCCTGGATTGGGATGTGTGTCCTGTGAGGGATTGAAATAATCACTGTATAGTGTCATTCGCTCAAAGTCTTGTTCATTTTTCACAAACAATACAGAGTTTGGGATAGGGACTCCAAATTGTTTATGAGGATCCCAGGACACAGAATCAGCCAGCTCTTTTCCTTGGAAAAGAGGCTCCCACTCAGGAACCAGAGAATAAGCCAGTCCATAGGCCCCGTCTATATGGACCCAGATATTTTCATTTATAGAGATCTCAGCTATTAAAGAAAGAGGATCTACAGAACCAGTGGAGGTGGTCCCTGCTGTGGCCACAACGCCAAAGATATTTTTCCTTCCTGTTTGATCAATTTTTTGTTGAAAGTGATTCACATCCATTCTCCGGTTTTGGTCCACTTTTACAGGAACTAGGCTTTTCTCACCCAAACCCAGAGTGCGCACCGCATGTTTCAAAGAAAAGTGAGCATCTTCAGAGCAGAGCAGAAATAATTTTTCAGGATTTTCAAATCCGGTAATTCCTTTTTGACAGAGGTCAAATCCCTGTTTTTCGGCATGCCTGTGGAGCGCCAGAAAAAGAGCCTGCAGATTGGCAGAGGTGCCGCAGTACATGAATGTGGCATCTGAATCCGGGGGGAAGCCGAACATATGGCATAAAGCTCTGGCGCACAGCTCTTCCAGCATGGCGCCTCCGGGGGAGACTTGCCAGTTGGTCACTCCTTGATTGTATTGAATTTCCAGCACAGCCCCGAATTTAGCTCCGGGTTCAGGAAAAGTATTGAACATGGATTGGAATTGGGGAGAAGCGTAGTTCATCAGATGGGGGAACAGGCTTTTCTCCAAAAGGGCGCGCAGTTCTGAAAGCGGCATTCCCTGTTCCTTGAAATGAATAAGAGGGGAGAGGTCTTGAGCTACTTTTTCGGGAGAGGCTCCTGAAAAAATTCTTGCTGTTTTTTTGTTTTCTTTCTCGTCACTCATTGACCCTGACCTATTCATAAAAAAATGGCGATGATTTTATTATTCATTTCATCACCATTTTAATTTTCTTTTGATGTACTTTCCTCTCCCTTTTTGAGCCAGCAGCCGCTCGCCATCCACAATCAGCTCTCCTCTGGAAAAGACCTTCTCGATCTTTCCAGTAATGTCAATATCCTCATACGCAGACCAGTCAGCAGCCATGTGCAGGGAATCTCTTCCCATAGTCCATTTTTTCTTGGGATCAAATAAAACAATATCCGCATCAGCACCGGGAGAGAGAGACCCTTTTTGAGGAGACATACCGAAAATTTCAGCGGGTTGAGTTGAGATAAGCTCCACCATGCGGTTAAGAGAGATTCGCCCTTTTTGAACTCCTTCTGAATACAAGAGAGAAAGTCTCACTTCGATCCCTGGAATTCCATTTGGGCATTTATCAAAACGGTGAGCTCCCATCATCTTGGCGGCCCAGGAATAAGCCGCATCATCAGTGGTTACGAGAGAGATTCGTTTGTCCCGAAGTCCCTCCCATAGTTTTTCCTGGTTTGATTTACTTCGGAGGGGGGGAGAGCAGATCCATTTAATACCGTCCCTATGCTTAAGCTGGCTCTCTGTAAAATAAAGATAATGGATGCAGGTCTCTGCATACACGTTAATCCCTTTTTTTCGAGCTTGACCTATAAGCCGGACTCCTTTGGCTGTGGACAAATGAACAATAAAAATCCTGGCTTGTGTCTGTTCAGCCAAATGAATGCATTTCTCTATGGCTTTATTTTCAGCTTCAGGAGGGCGGCTTTTTGCATGATAGATAGGCTCTGTCAGCCCCTGTTTTATCAGGGAAGAACTGTTTTTTTCAATGATGTCGTTATCTTCCGCATGAACCATGAGCATGCCGCCGGCACTTTTAAGCTGTTCCATAATGCGCCTGAGGTCGTGCTCCTTGACCATTAATCCTTCTTCTCTGTAAACCATATAGCACTTTATGGTGGGCGCTCCTTTTTCCACTAACAAAGGGATTTCCTTGAGGATTTCTGAGGCGGCATTTGTGATAACCGGATGAACTCCCCAGTCTACTATGGCTCTGCCCTCAGCTTCTTTTTTTTTCTTTTCCAGAGTGTGGATCAAAGGCTTTTCAGGAATCTGGTTTGAAAAATCCACCACAGTGGTGACTCCGCCAAATGCAGCGGCAACAGTGCCGGTCTCATAGTCATGGACACTCTTGGTGTCCATGAACTCATCATTGAAATGCACATGGGTATCCACAGCCCCTGGAAGCACCAGAAGTCCCTGGGCGCTGTATTCTTTTGAAGCTTGAACACCGGAAAGGTCTCCCACAGCAGCTATTTTTTCTCCTTGAATAAGGATGTCCTGCTTCAAGACATCTCCATCCAGAACTACATCGCCTCCTCTAATCAGTGTTTTATTCATTTCAAGCTCCGCCCTTTATTCTCTTTATTCTCAGCGGACCCATCAGGATAAATTGAGTGGATTTCATTTTTATCGAATATAATACACACAAAAATCATCTCCAGTCAAGAAACCCACAGATCCGAAGGGGACATTTTAGCATTGCAGTTGATGGGGACATTTTTGCTTTGTTATCACAAAATAATTTTTTGCCCTTGACAGGGGAAATGATTTCCGCTAGGGTATACAAACGTGAAGAAAAAGATGTGATACAACATATAGTATGGATAAATAAAAATGTTGAATATATTGTAATTTTTATTGACATTATAAAGAAAAAACGACTATAATTATATAAAGCTAACAAAAAAGTCAGCATCATGCGAAAACTCATTTCCCAAAATATAAAGTATTTTATCATCATATCCCTCTCTGTTTTTATTACGGGAGGGCTTCCTCTGGAATACGGAAGTGAGAAAAACTTTTTTCAAGGATATTCCATTCAAAATCCGGTCGTACGAGTCGGGTTGGGTGATAATCTTAAAAATATCGAGATATCAGCTTCTTCGGGGATGAACATATATGAAGTAGAAACAAATTATAGGCTGATCGCTGAGAATGCCAATGAAGCGTATATAAAAGGCAAAAAGGACAAATTGAACGAAAAGTACCTGGTTCAAGTCGCTTATGCTGAAGGAAGAGAAAAGGCGGAATTGATGGCCCAGGAATTGAGAAGCAAAATTTTTCACAAGGTCTTTATAACCAGAAGCCCTGAAGCAGATGTCACAGGTCAGTTTCGTATCATGGTCGGAGATTTTCCGACCAGAAGTGATGCGCTTGGATTCATTGCCAGGCTGGGAGAGATCGGAAAATATGACCCGTGGATCATAAGGGAAGATATAGCGGATAAGGATTCCAGACCGTTGTGGATAATGGTCGGGGACAAAGTAAAGAGTCTGGATGAAGATGCGGTTCTTTATTTTATTCCTTCCAGCTATCAGAGCTATTTATCTTATGAAGGCCGGGATTACAGAGGGATTTTTATACTCAGGAAAGGCACCCGGGGGATTGTATTGATCAATACTCTTTATATTGAAGACTATTTAAAATCGGTTGTTCCCAGTGAGCTGTCTCCTTATGCATTCAGGGAGCTGGAAGCTCAGAAAGCCCAGGCCGTTGCCGCACGGACATATGCCCTTAAAAATGTAGAGCTGAATGACGGGCTTGATTTTGATCTGGATGACACACCGAACTCCCAGTTTTACAAAGGAATGAATGCAGAGCATCCGTTGAGCACAGAAGCTGTGGAGCAAACAAAAGGCGAAGTGGCGGTTTATAAAGGCAAGCTGATCGAAGCCCTTTATACAAGCACATGCGGAGGAAGGACAGAAAATGTGGAAGATGTTTTTATGGGGCCTGCGCTTCCTTATCTCAGAAGCACGGAATGTACGTATGAGTCACAGAAAGAATGGGCGTTCAAAACATCGAGGAAAGTCCTGCCTCATTATTCTCATTCAAGAAACATAAGTTATGAGATCGCTGCCCTTACAAGCCTGGGAGTTCTCCAGGATGGAAGGGAGCCCCTTTACTACAAGCAGACCGCACCGTATCATGAGGTCAGGGATTGGTTCCAGAAAGCAGCCGGGGTTCTGGGATTAAAACAGGCCGGTGGGCTTCCGGAAAAGAATTCATTGACATACAGGAATTTTGCAGAATTGGCTGCTTCTGCTTTTGATTTGCAGAAAAGAATGGATAACCTCTTAGTTGATTCTGAGGAAAAATTTTTAACAAAAGGAATGGAAGAATGGACAGGAAGCAGTAAATCCCATGCAGCTTACTTTATTAAGGCAGGTATTTTCCCATCTGCAGAGGAGGCTCAAGAGGCTGATAAGGATATGTCTAGGGGAGAAGCTGCTTACTATTTATGGAAAGCTATCCTGACTCAAAAAATCCCCTTTAAAATGGGAACATTTAAAAACTTTGATAATGATGAGATGGTGTTTGGAGATGATGAGAACAATGAGAGCAAGTATACAATAGCTGATGATGCCTATTTCATTAAAAATTATACGGGAGAGAGAACATTTGTTTCCAATCTGCGCATGGTGGGGGGCGAAAGAGTGAATATCATAGATAACGGAGAAAGAGCAGTTTTCCTTGAAGTCATCTATCCGTATGAGACCAATGTTCTGGACCGAAAATCAAGCCACCATATGTGGAGAGTCAGAAAATCCGTCGAAGAGATAAGCCGAAGGATCAACCGGTTTTATCCGGTGGGTGATGTTCTTGATATTGTCCCTGTTGACCGAGGTGATTCCAAGAGGATATCAAAGCTCATTGTCAGGGGGACTCTTTCAGAAGCTGAGGTCAGCGGCTTAAGGATACGAAGGGTTTTAGGACTGAGAGAGACTTATTTTGTCATTGACAGAGAGTATGACGAGGACGGCAACGTCAAATATTTCACCTTTAATGGGAAAGGATGGGGACACGGAGTCGGGCTCTGCCAGGTGGGTGCTTATGGTATGGCCCTGGCCGGCGCTGATTATAAAGAGATATTGAAAAAGTACTATCACGGGATTGATTTGAAGAATATCTACTGACCTTTTTGAAAAAGACCTGTTTCCAGTTTATAATATCTTCTAATTTCATATTTGCTAGGTTCCATAAGGGTTCATCCGATTTACAGTGTTTGGGATAAACCGAAAGTATTGCATCAGTTTTTAAAATCCTTAGGCGTTCTCATGTACTTTTCTCCTTTTTTTCAATTCCATATAATGTAGAACATCATAAAGCAATATTGCATCGATAGATTCGTCCCCTGAATTAATTTTTATGTTATAACCTCAACAAATAGCCATACTGCTTTAACCAATCTTTATGTTTTTTATAGTCAGGCATCAACATTTTAACTTTGTTCCAGAATGTCTTTTTGTGATTTCTTTCCTCAAGATGAACAAGTTCATGGATAACAACGTAATCT
>JAGGYH010000127.1 GCA_021162615.1 Candidatus Aminicenantota bacterium | reverse complement strand
TTTTTCTTTGGTTGCTAAGCCCATGTTCCTGTAAACAGTACCGATTCCGTTTAGATCAATGGCTATATAAAGTTCATCCCCTAGTTCCCGGTCTATGGCCAGAGCCTGGTTCAGATAATCCAGGGCTTTATCATAAATTCCGATATTCTTGTAGATGATGCCGATATTGTTGGAGCAGTTGGCGATTTCTATTCTATTGCTGAATTCCTTTGCGATATTCAGTGACTCTTCGAGGTAAAGGAGTGCCTGGGAGTAATTTTTGTACTCCAAATGATAAATACCGATGTTGTTGGAGCATTTGCCTATTTCTTTTTTATGATTTAGTCTTTTGGCGATTTCCAGGGCCTGTTCGTTTAGTTTTTTGAAATCTAAAATTCTGTTCGTATCATAATAGGGAAGGCTCAGGTAGCGCAGGCATTTGAGCTCATGCTCTTTTAGTCCGTTTTCTCGGCATAAAGAAACCGCCTTTTCCAGGGTCTCGATGGACTCCTGGTAAGAGTGGGATTTCTGCAGCCTGATTCCTTTTGAATAGAGGTTGTTTATGGTGATGATGGTCTCCAATATGTTTTGTTTGACCGGGTCCTTGTTCTTTTTTGTAAGAGAGAGGGCCTCATTGTATTTTTGGGTGGATTTTTCATATTCTCCTTTGTTCCAGAGCATGAGAGCGATTTTTTCCAGAGAATCGAGCTCTTTTTCAGAGCTTTTTATGTTCCTGGAAAGAGTAAGAGATCGTTCAAAAAGCTCAAGAGATTTCTCAAAATCACCTTTGAGCTGGGCTTTTTCTCCTGAAGAAAAGCACTCGGAATAGAGGATTTCAGAGTTTGGTTTTGGGGCGTTTTTGTATGCGGGGGATGCGTAAGAAAAAACAAGAAGGCACGCAAAACCAGTGATAAAAAATTTTTTAAGGACGCACATTTTATATCTGAGCTTCTCTATAATCAGGCACTGCCATTATATAGAAGACGCTCTTCGGGGGTCAATCCCCTTTAAAGAGGATTGACAGGGGGAAAATAATCCCACCACCTCACCTCTAAAGGTGATGAGGAAGAAATATACCTAGATGTGGTATATATGAAAAGTTTTTGTTTTGTTAAAAAAATCCTATATTCTTTACTGCTTTGAAGGAGCGAGGATCTATCCGTCTCTGCTGGGTCTTGGATTGTCAAGATCGCCTGTCTTCTGTACGGTGTTGTTGTCCTGGGTATAAGTGTCATGGGTGTTTGTCTGCTGCTGGTTTTTCTGGAGGAAAGGGAAGAGGGATACGAAGAAGTCTACAGGGTGATTGATGAGCTGGGAAAAGGTTAGCCGGGCATTGTTATCTCTTGCGTTTGCAGCGTTTGGAAAAGACAGAGCCAAAACTGAAAATACCACCAGTAAACTTACAGCTTTGTAAAGAGTTTTTTTAGACATAATGTGCCTCCTTAAATTGAGGAGCCTTGAAAAGAGATGATAGAAATAGAGGAAGGACTAACCTGTTCTCCTTGAAAATATAACTATTCCCGTCATTTTTTTATCCAAGGCACCTTTTTTAACCTAGACTTTTTTTTATTTTTTGTCAAGTTAATTATAAGCTTAACTCCTTTATATACAGCAACTTAAGCCCTAAAAAGCGCCCTATATAGTATGCATCCGACCTATTCATTCTATATATTGAGTCGGTTTCGGCCTGAAATAATTGACAAATTTTTTTTAAAATCTTAAGTTTTTTGGGTTTTAGGGGTTTTTTTCACCCCCCCCTGGGAAAGGTTAATCCTTAAGGTTTAAGAGGATTTTTTCTTTTCTTTTGATAAAAGCGTCACCAGAACAGCCAGTCCCATGGCCGCAATAAAGGTTACGGCCCGGGCTGTGACCTTGCTGTCCAGTCCGGTGAGGATCCAGACGATGGTAGTGATAAGCCCTGTGCTGAGCGCTGCGACAACGCCTTTGGAGCTGAACCGGTCCCAGTAAAAAGAAAGAAGCACAGCCGGCGCAAAGGAGCATCCGATTCCCGCCCATGCGTAGCTGACGATATAGTAGATAAGCTTGGAGGTAGTAAGAGCCAGGACCAATCCCAGAAGCCCTATTCCGAGAGTAGCTGCCCTGGAGAGGAAGAGAAGCCTTCTGTCTTCTGCCCTTCCCTTTTTAACGATTCCGTTGTAGACATCCTGGCTTATGGATGAGGATGCCACGAGAAGCATGCTCTGGGCGGTTGATATCATGGCCGCAACAGCCCCTGCCAGAAGGATAGCTGCCAGCCAGCCCGGGAACAGATGCATTAGGATATGGGGAAGGATCATTTCAGGGTCTTCGACAGCGTTGGGACCGAAGAGCACTACCGCGCTTACGCCGATGACAACCACTCCGGTATAGGCGAGCGCTGTCCACCCAACAGCGATATTCCGGCCGATTTTGACCTGGCGGTCGTCCCTCATTCCCATAAACCGGGCGTTGAGCTGGGGCTGGCCTCCGAGGTATCCGAAAAACCAGGCTATGTTGTTAAAGATCAGAAGGCCGGCTCCGAATCCGGTGAGCCCTCCTGTAAGAGAGAGCCTCCCGCCCCCGGCCTCTCTGAGCGCCTCTCCAATGCTTACAGGCTGCTGGAACACAAGAACCAGCATGATAACAGGAGTGATGATGAGTGTGGTTATCATGAGGAGGGACTGGAGGGTGTCCACGGCCACTACACTGATGAATCCGCCTGCTGTGGCGTAGATGAGTATGATGGCTGCGGCGATCACCATTCCCCAAAAAGGGTCAAGGCCGAATGTTTTGAATATGGTTTTACCGGCACCTGCAAATTGGGCGCCCACATAGAAGATGAAAAAGAAAACGATGATGATCGTTGAGAGGATGCGAATGGTGTTGGCTTTTTGTTTGAATTTTGAGGAGAAATACTCGGGCATGGTCATGGCGTTGTACTGTTTGGCTTCGCGGCGGAATTTTCGGGCCAGAACGATCCAGGCAGTGCTGATCCCCAGAAGGCATCCCGCACACGTCCAGATCCCGGAGAGCCCTGTAGAATAGATGAATCCTGTAAGCCCCAAGAGAAGCCAGGCCGACTCACCCGTAGCCCTTTCAGATAGAGCCAGCATCCAGCCTGGGAGCCTGGAGCTTCCCAGCACAAAGTCAGACTGGGTTTTTGTTTTGAGAGACTGCCAGAGGCCGAGTCCCAGTGTCAGTGCCAGATACCCGATAAAGATGGCGGTCACGGCTTTTAAAGTCCCTTCCGGCTATTTTATTGTGGGAAAAAATACTTGATCTCCCATTCGGCTGTTTCAGGAGCATCAGACCCGTGGGTAGCGTTTCTTTCTATGGAGAATCCGTGTTTATGACGGAGAGTTCCCGGTTCGGCCAGCGCAGGGTCAGTCACTCCCATGACCTGGCGCCACTTTTCTATGGCGTTTTCCCTCTCCAGCACCATAAGAACGATTTTTCCCGAGGACATAAAGTCAGTCAAGCTGTTAAAAAAAGGCTTGTCTTTATGTACAGCGTAAAATCCTTCCGCTTCTTCTTTGTTGAGACGGGTCATTTTCAATTCGATTATATCAAAGCCTTCCTCTTCTATGCGCTTGATGATGGTGCCTGTCAGTTTCTTTTTCACGGCATCGGGTTTGATTATGGCCAGTGTTTTTTCCATTCATTAACTCCTTTGTTTTTTGAACGAGAGATTTATCAAGAGTAATGATATATATCAATCTCGAATCTGAGTCAAATCTGAAACGCAAAAAGCGTTCAGTCTTTCTTACATGGGATCCAGATTTGTGTCCTTAATTTATCAGGCGGCGTATCAGGTGAGGGCATATTCAGGTATTGGCCCAGTATCGGTCCGTCCTGCACATACCGGTTTGCTTCCATCCATTCCAGAACTTCCAGTATGGTGTCTCCTGCTTTCTCATAAGCTCCGATATGCACGGCTTGAGCCACAAGAGGGTAATCCCACACTTTTTTTTGGAGCGGTGCCTGAGGTTCGGAGTGAGGCGTTATAGGAAAACCCACTTCCCATTCCAGCTCAGCCTCCGGTGTGTCTTCAGGTATGCTGTAGTATATGGCAATGGGAGGACCCTGTGGATTTATGTTCTGGTTCTGCATGTTGTTTATCAGCTCTGTGATCACAGCTCCTATATCAGAATAAGGCCCTTTGTGCGGCAGGCTGCAGAAAGCAAAGGGTGTGACGTTCAATATGGTGACCTCCGCAGCAGAAGATGATGCGGGCGAGAAGGAAATGCTTAATGAGGCAAAGGCGAACACGGCAAGAGTGAAAAAAAGGACTCTTTTTTTCATTAAACCCTCCTACATAAAATTTAGTTAAAAATAAGACCTATATACTCCTTTTATTTATTGGAATAACGATCCTTTCTTATTTTAATAGGAGGCGTCTTTGAATTCAATTGTTTTTCATCTGTTCAAACCAGATCTCTGTGGTATCTGGAATAGAGAGTAATCACAGGATTATGGCCTGTAAACCTGTCTTTCACAATAAGAGTGGTCACCGGCGCCTGGGAATATTTTGTGAACAGCATGTCGTGCCCGATGCAGAGGCCCACAATGATGTTAAAGTCAGTGTTAAGGGTGTTTAAAATCTCAGCCTGGAGTATGGGATTGCAGGATGCTTCAAATTGTTCGGGATTTCTGATCTTTTTTTCAGCAGGCACTCCAAGTTCTGTTTTATCCACTGCTCCGCAGCTGCAGACTGCAGAGCAGATATCAAGGCCGTGGCTTTCTAGTATGGCGGAAGCCCTCTTTGCTTCTTCTGCAAGGCCTATGCAGAACGCCATCCCCAGTTTTTGGGCGCCTATTTTTTTGGCAAACTCAGATATCTCTCTGATCCTGGGGCGTACAGGGATGCTTTTTCCCAGGCTGCGGGCAGCGTGTTCATCATAAGCCTCTTTTTCTGTGACCGCGGCTTTATAAAAGAAGTCTTTGATTTTTTTGTCCCTGTACTTCTCTGAAGTGGATTTGATCAAGGCCTTAAAGTTGATCATAGGGCAGAAATCAGGAAGTTCCCTTTCATCGGTTATTCCCTGATTGCAGTATTTTTGAGGGCATTTGGCGCATTTGGGTTCTTTCATATTCGCTCCTTTATGATAGTGTCATTATGGTTTCATCTTATGATTTATGGGGAGGTATTTCAACTGAAAAACAGGAAATAACAGGACACTTTCTTTGCATGCTTGAAAGCACTATAATAAAAAATGGATGAACAAGTTTTTATGAGTGAAAGAATTAAAAAGAGGAAGGCACAATAGAAATGCTTAAAGACAAGGGGGGTACAATGAAGACAAGAATTAGTATTTTTTTAGGGGTTTTAGTTTCTCTCTTTACCGGATGCTATCAGGGTTATGTTCAGTTTATGCCGCCTGAGCCGGAAATGGTCCAAACGCCCGGTTTGAAAGAATTCATGAATAGTCATACATCCCCGAAAATCGTACTCAGGGTTCCGAATCCGGAGCTGGTTGCAACTGAATCAGGCAACAATGACCTTCTGTATGCGGCGATTGAGGAAGAACTGATAAAAGCAGGATTTCAAGTAAGTGACAGAGCGCTTTTTGAGGAGATCATAAGCCGGTCGGATGATAAAATAAATTATGTGGAAATGAGCCGGAGAACCAATACGGATATGATTTTAGAATTGGTGAAGTTGGATACGGATGTTGCATATAAAACAAATAAGTTTTACACATACGAAGGAGAGCAAAGGCTTTTTCCTGATAATGTCTCCGTAAGCGCCTTGGGAGCAAAGGTCACATTCAGATTAATTCTGATACAAAATAATGAATTAGCCGGTCATTTTACTTTTCACTATGCGCCCTGTCCGGATGGCTGTGCGGTCGAGGTTTCTCCGGGCAGTGCTTATTTGAGAAAAGAAAACCCTTCTTATGAGGGTATTTCCTATCAGACCGTTGAGACAGATGCGCTGGAGGAATTCATTAGGGCTGCTACAAGAGATTTGATTTTTCGGCTGGAATCGTTGAGAGAAAGGAGATAGGAAAAGTTTGAAAAAAAATTCAATCCGTCTTTCTTGTGATTTTTTGCCCCAAAGAGTAAGCGCTTTCCAGAAATTCCGGATATTTTTTGACCTCTCCCTTTTTGTCAAGGCCGGGACAGAAAAGCTCCCCTGTATAGGTTGTGTTTATGACTTGAAATAAATTCCTGACTATAGCTTTTGCGTTCTGGAAAAAGTCTTTTCTGCGGGCTGCGGATGTGCAGATGAAGGCTCCGGATTTTTTCTTTTTGAAAACATCTTTTTTTAAAATATTTTTAGACACCCATGCGCACTGAAACCGGTCGATCATGATTTTTGCCTGAGCAGACAGGCTTCCGAAAAAGATCGGCGATGCGATGATGATCGCATCACAATCCTTGACTTTTTTATAGATGATGTGCATGTCGTCTTCAATGGGGGAGAGGCCGTCTTTATTCACAGTATAATACTCATCTTCTTGAGGGGCACTTATATTCAGCAGATTCAGGATGATCTTATCTGTTTCCCAGCCGGAGTCTCCGGCTGCCTTCAGTGCCTTGTCCAGGAGGATGTCTGTATTTCCTCCTCTTCTGGGGCTTCCGTTTATTCCTAATATTTTCATGAATCTCCTTGAAAAACAGTGACGTCTTATCTTCGTACTGATTTTATTCGTTTTAAACAATAGATATTATTATAAGCCTTAAAAGCTGATGCTATTATAATCAATCCGTAACAAGAAACAAATGTTATGTGTATCTTGCTGATTGATAAAATGATTTTTCCTATGTAATAATGTCAACAATAGAGCAAAAAGATAAAGACAAGGAGGCATAATGATCCTGAGGAAACCAAAGCATGGCAGATTTCGCTTCACCCGCTGAAGGTGTCGATTCCGGTCGATTCACTCCGGACTGCTTTTTTCTCCCAAATTGTTCGCTAAAGCCTGATTTTCCTTCTGGAATAACTGCAGTTGGGGCATTCCTCTCCATTTTTGACCATAGGAATGAGTTTTCCCTCTGTCCCGTAGCATTTCGGACAGTACGGGCCCTGCATTCCGTCACTCTTTCCTTTGAGCCAGTAAGCATCATCTTCGAACTTGAGCTGATTCCATACTTCTAGTTTCCTGTCTAATCTGTCTTTTTCTTTTTTAAGCCAATGGTTTTCGTTTATGAGATCGTTTATCTGCTGCTGGACATCGATTATTTTCCTTATATAATCCAGCTTTTCAGATTCTTTCAGAGTGTTGATGACCGGATTGAGTTCAGTGATTATATTCATGCTTTCCTTATCCAAAGACCTGGCATTACATTTAGTCGGAGAACAGGCCTTTAGTTTGAAAGATGGAAGAAATATCCCTTTATTTATCTAAAATAGGCTCTGAATTTGCTGGTTCTTTTTCAGTTTCCTTTAGCCATATCCCGAACTGGTTTTAAATTATCGATCACAAAGACGCCTCTGCCGTGAGTTCCTATGACCAGCTTGTCATCCCGTTTGTGGATGACCAGGTCGTGCACAAAAGTGACGGGCAGGCCTTTCCCAAGCACATGCCATTCTTTTCCTCTGTTTACGGTTACATAAACGCCCAGGTCAGTGCCAACATAGAGGATATCCGGATTTTTTGTATCTTCCCGTATCACATTTACCGGGCCTCCCGGGATGTTTCCGCTGATGTCTGTCCAGTTCTCTCCGTAATCCTCGGAACAATAAATATAATCAGTCAAGTCGTCATCTCGTTTTCCGTTGAGCGTGAGATAAACCCTGGATTCTTTATAGGAAGAAGCCGCGACGCGGGATACCCATCTTTTATAGGGAAGCCCTTTCATTATTTCGTTCCATTCCTCGCCTCCGTCGCGTGTGACCTGGACTTTTCCGTCGTCGGTTCCTATGTAAATAAGTCCGAACTTCAGGGGCGATTCTGAAATAGTGGTTATGGTTTGATAGGGAATATCTCCCATTTCGTCGGGATCATTGTAGGTCAAGTCAGGACTGATTTTCTCCCAGCTCTCGCCGTTATCCATGGAACGGAGCAAATACTGGCGGCCTGTATACAGCACGCAGGGATTGGAAGGAGAGAAAAGGAACGGAGCCAGCCACTGGCCTCTTGGCCGGGGTTCGTTTTCATGGCCTGCTTCAGGTCCGAAATGCTTTTCCGGAGCGATATTCGTTGTTTTCCACCGGCCGTCAACCTGAATGGAGCGTCTCATTCTTCCGTAATACCCTGCTGTGAAAAGGATTTCCTTGTCTTTGGGATCCCGTTCAATATAGCTTGCCTCTCCGCCCGGGATGCTCTCCCACTCGCATTTATCGCTTTGGCCGGGTCTGTAGGTGACCGGTCCCATCCAGCTCCCATTGTCCTGGATAGAGCCGTATACATAGAAGGGATCGGCATTGTCCACATATACGTTATAGAACTGCACGACAGGAAGGTTTTCAATGTTTCTCCATGTTTGGCCGCCGTCATAGGAAAGGTTTATGCCCCCGTCGTTTCCATTGACGAGATGATTGGAGTCATCAGGATCTATCCACAGAGCATGGTGGTCTCCGTGAAGTCCCCTGTCCTGGAGCGCCTGGAAAGTCCGGCCTCCGTCCGTGGATTTGATAAGAGGCACGCCTAAGGCATAAATGGTGTTCTCGTCATTGGGATCGACACGCATCTGTCCGAAGACCCAGCCGTAGGTGCGGACAAGGAACTGAAGAATTGGCGAATCTTTGCTCACTTTTCTCCAGGTCTCCCCTTTATCATCCGAACGGTAGAATTCAGCGGGTGATATCTCTAATTCGCCTTCTTCAGGAGAACCTGACCGGGCTCTGCCTCGAAAATGAGCATCTACGAAGGCATAAACGACATTCGGATTGCCAGTACAGACATCGATGCCGATGCGGCCTGCTTTGCCTGAGGGAGGGAGTCCGTTTGTGAGATGCTTCCAGTTTTCTCCTCCGTCCGTGGTTTTGTAGATCCCGTTCCCTTCTTCCATTTTGGGATCGTGCCAGGGTCTTCGAATGCGGTTCCAGACCGAAGCGTAAAGGAGACGGCTGTCCGAAGGGTCCATCACAAGGTCGATGGCCCCGGTTTTTTCATCGATGTAGAGGATTTTTTTCCAGTTTTTTCCTCCGTCAGTGGTTTTGTAGACGCCTCGTTCGGGGTTATACGTGTATTCATGTCCTGAAGCAGCCACATAAACGATATCAGGATTTTCCGGGTGGATGATGATGCGGGCGATGTGATTGGTATTGGCAAGCCCCATATGCTGCCAAGTTTTGCCTGCGTCCAGAGATTTGTACACTCCGCATCCTGACATGGAACTCCGGAAAATATTCGCTTCTCCCAATCCGATCCACACGATATTGGGATCTGAAGGAGATACGGTTACATCCCCGACTGAGCCGGAAGGCAGGTTATCAGTAAGGGGAGTCCAGGACGTCCCTTCGTTTTCGGTTTTCCATACGCCTCCTGAAGCAGATGCCGCGTAGATGGTGTGCTTTGAGCCCGGGGGAATAGCGACATCAACGATACGGCCGCTCATGATTTCCGGTCCTATATGACGCCAGGTCATGTTTTTGAAAGGTGTTTTTTCCTGCAGAGCCTGGTGCTGGCGGAACCACTCCAGCCTGGTTTCAGCATCCGTGGATTGGATCCGGGTTTGAGCTGCTGTCTGGGAGATCATAAGTATGATAGCAAGGGGAATGATACTTCTGTTAATAAAGCGAAAATTATGTGACATTTAAGCCTCCTTGGATATAATGGCGTCCCTGGAAAGGGACTGAAAAGAAACACATATGGTCTTTATATGACAAAACCTCTATGAATTCAAGTGGAGGTGTTTATAAGTTTATTAACCCAAGTAGAGTCTTTCCTCTAAAAGGGTGTTGATTCGGCTGCTTATGTTGATCCCGGTGCGGCAGGAGGCTGTACACGAGCTGCAGCTGAGGCAGGTGTTCAGGCCGTGTTTATCAGGCAGTTCTGCAATGGTGTCTCTTGCTTGAATATAGTTGCCGTAGCCTTTGACATACATATAGGAGCGCATTAAGTCAGGTATTTCAACTCTATTGGGGCATGTGTCAATGCAGGCTTTGCAGTTCTGGCAAAAGAGCTTACCTTTTAGGTTGGCAGCGGCATTGAGTTCCTGGGCTTCGGTTTTGGAAAGCGCCAGGTCATTCATGACACTCATGTTCATGTCAAGCTGGTCAAAGGTGGTCATGCCTGGAATGGTGGTGCAGACATTTTCATCTTCCAGAACCCATTTCAGTGCGGCTTTGTGATTGACTTCAATCTCTCCTCTTTCCTGAAGGCGCCGGCCTCCCTGAGTTTTCATTGCAATGACTCCCACTCCGTTCTCTGCGGCGTATTGGATAGCCTTTTTCACATCTTCCCTGTGCTCCTGGGCGAAATTATAGGTGGTGAGCAGAACATCCCATATCTTGGCATCCACTGCAGCCCGGATATTATTCGGCTCATTGGTATGAAAGCTGACCCCTATGAACCTGGCTTTTCCTTCTTTTTTGATTTTTTCAAAGGCTTTCATCATGGGTTCGTATTGAACCATCTCAGGCGTATCGCAGTTGTGCAGATAAAGAATATCCACATAATCTGTTCTCAGCCTTTTTAGGCTGAGCTCAAGCTGGTTGTTCAGATTTTCAGGTGTGGCCGTGGGCGATCTTTCGCTGCCTTTTTCACTGAACCTGCCTGTTTCCCGGTCTTTGGCAAAGGCCATCTTTGTGGCGATAAGGACTTTATCACGGGCTCCTTCTTTTTCCACCACTTCTCCGATGACTCTTTCTGAATTGCCCCTCAGATAGACATGAGCCGTGTCCAGATGGGTAATGCCCCTATCCAGCGCGAGTTTGAGGAGGTCCGGGCTGTCCGTGTTCATCACCCCGAAGCTCACAATGGGGATGCGCAGCTTTGTGCGCCCCAGTGTGCGGTAAATAAGTTTATATGAGGTGTTTTCTTGAACGGGCTTTGCTTTGAGCAGCGGGATCCCGAAGCCCGTGGTAAAAAGCCCGAAAGCTGATTTGCCGATAAATTCTCTTCTTTTCATTGTTTTGTTGCCTCCTTTTTCATGGGAAACATCTTCTTTGGTTTTAAGTTGGGTGTTTTCATCCATTGCTTCTCTCATATAATAATAATTATTCTAAATTAAGCAAGAAGTTTATAGCCAATTTACATGAATAGTTCAGATTAATTTTGACTTTTAAGAGATTTTTATTATTCTATTGTGTTTAAAGGATGAAACAGGGAGGGTGAAATGAAAAAGCCGCAGTTTATTCCTTATTTTTTGGTTTTGACACTGGTTTTGATATTTCTTGCGGGCTGCGGCCCAAAAGAGCCCGGTGAAGGGTATCCTGTAGAAATCGAAACAGTGGATAGCGTTAAAATCGTTTCCAATCCTGGTTTTCCAAAGGAAGGGAAGGTTCGTTATGCAATGGAGGAAGAAATTTCCATAGGGGTTATGGAAGGGGATGAGGAATATATGCTGAACCAGCCTCAGGATGTGAAAGTTTCAGAAGACGGCACTATTTATATGCTGGATTGGGGTGATGCGTGCATCAAAGTCTTTGATGCACACGGCGTCTATCTTCGCACCATAGGACGGAAGGGGCAGGGGCCCGGGGAATTTGAACTTCCAGCTTATTTTGATCTTTCCTCAGACGGAAGAGTTTTTATCATGGATACCAGAAACAGAAGAGTGGTGATCTTTGATGTGGAGGGTGAGTATCTAGGAGGATTTCGGCTGGAAGGAATTCATATAGGCATGAAAACAGATAATCGAAACCGCTTGTACTTTGAGAAGGAGGTGCGCAAAGAAGCGGTAGCAGACCTTCCTGTGACCAAAGATTTTCAGGAAATAGAAGCGGTCAGTCAGATCATAAGGAGCCAGCCGGACGGAAGTGATCGATTTGTTTTGGGTGATTTTAAGGGAGAGAAAGACCGGATCAAAAGGATTTCCACAAGCGGCACAATGTCGGTTGGATCAAAATACGAAATAGTCTGGGAGGTCACATCGGACGGCATTCTGTATGAAGGGCTGAATGAAGGGTATAGGATAAATGTTTTCAGTGCGAATGGAACCAAGGTCATGACTTTTTCCCGTGAATATGAGCCTGTCCTGTTGGTTCGCCAGTTGGATGATATGGTAGTGAAAAATTTAATGCCGGCTTATGATCCTAGGAAGGGATTTGAGTTTGACGGCAAAGGAAATATCTGGGTAGGCTTCTATTCGGAAAACCTGGATGAGCACGTGTATGATGTTTTTTCTCCGGATGGGGTCTACATAAAACAGGTCATTGTGCCTTATCGGATTTTTGAATTTTTCAAAGGAAAAGTGTACAGCATCGTAGCCACAGAGGAGGGATATGCGGCTGTCAAACGATTTAAGCTGGTCACTCCTGAGGATACAGGCTAAGCCACCATATTGATATCTTGGATGTCTTGTGTCTTGGGGTCGGACCAAACTATGATAATGATATCATTACAGTTAACATAAATATAAAGGCTATTCTAAGCCTTAACCGGCTCTTTTTGGCCCCAAAAACAGTCAAATAAACTATTAAGGAGTTGTGATCTTTTTCTTAAAATAAACGCTAACCGCTATTTCTGCAGTGGTGAGACGTCGTCGATGACCCACATGCCCCGCCCGTTCGTGGCGATTACCAGCATGTTGTCGCGGGGGTGAATCTTCAGGTCCCAGACCGGCGCATTCGGAAGCCCGGAACCGAGATAGTTCCAGGATTTGGCCCCGTCCGTGGTGACGAAAACGCCTTGATCAGTGCCGCAGTAGAGCACGTCTTTATTCTTCGGGTCCTCCCGAATGACGTTGGTGGGTCCGCCGGGAATGTTGGCCACGATGCTCACCCAGGTTTTTCCGTAATCCGTGGACTTGAAGAGGTACGGCGCGAAATCGTCGTCCTCCCGCCCGATCTGGGCGATGTATACGGTGGCCGGATCGTATTTTGAGGCGACCATGTTCCAGACATGCTTGTTGTAGGGTAGACCGGCCGTGATATCGGTCCAGGTCGATCCGCCATCCTTTGTCACATGCACGCGGCCGTCGTCAGTCCCGACGTAGACCACGCCGAATTTAAAAGGCGATTCAGCAATGGCTGTAATCGTCTGATAAGGGATGGCGTAAGGAAGCGTCCCCTGCCATTCAGACTTGTTGTACGAGAGGTCCGGGCTTATTCTTTCCCAGGTGTCCCCCCTGTTCATCGAGCGGAAGAGATACTGGAAGCCGCAGTAAACGATCTGTGGATTGTGGGGCGATAGCAGCAAACCGGCCAGCCACTGGCCCCGGTAGGGCTCTTCGCCTTCGGGGGCTCTTGGATAAACTTCTTGGCTGGTCCATCGGCCGTCCTTGAACTCGGACCTTTCGACACGTCCGTAGTAGCCGGATGCGTATTCCGTGTTCGGGTCATTGGGATCAACCTCGATCAAAGATCCTTCTCCTCCCGGGGCTCGTTCCCACTGAACGATCTGTGGGCGGCGGAAGCGCTGGCCCGGCTCTGGGGGAATCAGAGGAGCGACTCCCACTCCCCGGAAGGTCCCGAAATCCTGGACCGAGCCATAGACGTTGAACGGCTTGTTCATGTCGCAGGCGACATTGTAGAATTGGATCACCGGGATGCCGGACTGGAAGCTCCTCCAGTTTTCCCCATAATCATAAGAAACATAAGCCCCGCCGTCGTTGACATTGATGAGATAGTTCGAGTCGTTGGGGTCGATCCACAAACCATGGTGGTCGCCATGGACGCCCCGGCCGAGCCTTTCCCAGGTCTTGCCGGCGTCACTCGATCGATAGAGACCGAGGCCCATGAGGTAGACGACATCCGCGTTGCTGGGATCGACACGGATCTGACCGAACACCCAGCCATAGGTTCCCCCGAAGCGCTCGAACATCCTGTCCGAAGGGCTCATCTTCCGCCAGGTTTCGCCCTGGTCGTCCGAGCGGTAGACTTCCGCTCCTGCGATATCGGAGTAGGTCCGTATACGGCCGTAGGAGTCGCGCTCTCCGGGCTCGGGCATCCGTGTCGGGGTGTGGTTGTCGACAAAGGCGTAGACGACGTTGGGTTTTGTCCGGCAGAGGGAGAGTCCGATCCTGCTCAGTTTCGTCTTGTCGGGGGGAAGGCCGTTAGTAAGCGGCTTCCAGGTCATGCCTCCGTCGGTCGTCTTGAAAAGTCCTTCGCCGCCGGGGGTTGGGTCGCTCCAGCGCAGCCTGATCCGGTTCACCATCGAGGCGATCAGGACATCCGGCTTGGTCGGATCCATGACCAGGTCGATGGCCCCGATCTTCTCATTGATGTAGAGAACCTTCTTCCAGGTCTTGCCTCCATCAGTGGTTTTGTAGACACCTCGTTCGGGATTGCAGGTCCACTCATGGCCGACCGCGGCGACATAGACGATGTCTGGGTTGGTGGGGTGGATGAGAATCCGGCCGATCGTCTGCGTGGCGGCGAGGCCCATATGGGTCCAGGTTTTTCCGGCGTCCGTGGACTTGTAGACACCTATGCCTGCGATCGAGGCCCGGAAATGATTGGCCTCTCCCGTGCCCAGCCAGACGATGTCAGGATCGGACTCGGAGACAGCTAAGTCTCCGGTGGAAAGCGTCGGCAGATCGTCAGTGATGGGTGTCCAGCTTATGCCCGCATTGTCCGTCTTCCAGACACCGCCGGTTGCGGATCCGACATACATGATAAGCCGGCTTCCTGTGGGAACCTCGACATCCGTGCATCGCCCGCCGACATCGAACGGCCCGATGAAACGCCACGTCATGTCCTTCAGCGGCGTCTCCGCCTTCATGGTTTGGAATTGCTCGAACCATTGGAAACGCAAGGCCGGTTCAGTGCTCGTGATCCTCTTTGTCGCCGTTTTGGCTGACTGAGGCTTTTTGAGCTCGGCTTGGACGAAAAAGCAGAGAGCAAGACAGATGCCCAACAATAAAATGAAACGCTTGGAAAACCTCATGTGACCCTCCTCATGGTTTAATGTTCATAATTTTAAGGATTATACATAAACTTTTTACCTGAATATCATACTTCAAATATTGCCGGTTGACCTGCGAGAATACACTCATTCTTTTCAGTTCCTCTGTAGGTGTTTCAAGAGTCTTTGTGGGCATTTGTTAGCCACTCTTCCCGTCCTGTATGCGGTATAAGCCTATAAATTTAGAGGGCGAATGTCAAAAGATTTAAGTGGGTCACTCCTGAGGGTACAGGTGGAGCCACCAATCGGGCTGGTGTTTGAGCCACCGGTCAAACCAGGCAAGGATGGTTTTGGTCCACAAGATCCGCTTGCTGTAGGTCATGATATGGTGGTTCTGATCCAGAATTTGAATATACTCCACTTCCCTTCCCAGGATCTTTAAAGCCGTAAAGAGCTGGGTGCTTTCTCCCGGCGGGACATTGGTATCCGCAGAGCCGTGTAGAAGAAGAAGGGGGGTCGAGATCTTATGGGCGTTAAAAAGCGGGCTCTGTCCCAGATAGATATCCTGCCTGTTCCAGGGAAAGCTGTTGGCAGAAGCCACGGCTGAATAGGAGTAACCCCAGTAGCCTTCTCCCCAGTAACTGGATATACTGCTGATTCCGGCATGGGCTATGGCCGTGTTGAATAGATTGGTTTTGGAGATAAGAAGCATGGTCATAAACCCCCCGTAGGAGGCTCCGATGCATCCGACTCTTGTGCTGTCGACATACGGATGTGCCTGAAGAAATTTATTGACCCCTAAGATGATCTCATCAGCCACTCTGACTCCCCAGTCATTGACATGCCTGGAGGAGAATTCCTGGCCGAATCCAATGGCTCCGCTGGGCTGTAGAACATACACGATATATCCCTGGGCCGCATAAAGATTGAGGGGATACCGGCCTCCGAAGCTTCTGGATATAGGTGAGGTTCCTCCGTAGTAGTTGACAATACAGGGGTATTTTTTATCAGGGGAAAAACCGGGAGGAAAGTAGATCCTTCCGGTGATTTCATCACCGTCCTCATTTTCAAAGGACCAGTCCTCGACTTTTCCCAATTCAACGTATTGAAACCGCTTTTGTTCCGGATCAGCCAGGGTTTTGCTTTTGCCTTTTTCCAGGTCGAGAAAAAAAGCTTTTTGGGGCTGGGACACGCTGGACCCTGTGTACACGGCTGTGTTGGATTCCGGAGATAAATTAAATCCCGAGATGACATCCGCATCTGTTTGAATAAGAGAATAATGTCGGGTGTCCAGGTCGTATTTGTAAAGGCGGACATAAGAGCGGTCCGCAGCTGTAAAATAAAGGCAGTTGTGCTTGTGGTCCCATACGGCCTGATTTACGGATGGCTTGAATGGGAACGTGATGGATTCTGCTTTTTTTGATTCCGGATCAAAGAGATAAGCCTGTGTGTCATATTCGTTGGGAATGGTATCCTCAGGGAGGTTTATGCCCGTATCTCCGAATGTGGAAGGGCCTCCCAGTACCAGCAGATTTTTCCCTTCGGGCCCCCATTCAGCGTTTTGAAACCAGGACCCTTCCCAGATTTCCTCTTCCTTTAGAGTATTGATGTTCAGGATGTAGAGAAATATTTTAGAATAGGGTCTTTGGGACATGTCCACAGTGGTACGGAAAAAAAGCAGATTTTGGTTGTCCGGGCTTATGGCATTGAGATAAGTCGATAAAGTGCCGGCCGTTAATCTCTGGCTCACGAGGTCGGGAAAAGTTAATTTAAACAGGTGGCTGCAGTCTCTCCATCCGGGCTGACGGTCTTCGGGATTGATTATTCTTTTAACGCCTTTTCGGTCTTGTCTTCCTTCGGTCGTCACCGAATAGACAATAAAAGAAGAATCAGGAGACCAAGTATGGCTTCCCAGATTTTTCATTTTTTCGAGCACAGGTATAGATGTGCCTTTATCCAGGTCCACGACCCAAATAGTCCCTTCAGCGCCGTCCCTGCTGGTATAGGAAAATTTGTTTCCCTGAGATGCCCAGTTTATCCTTGATATGGAACTTCCTCCCCGGTATGTGCGGATGAGATTTAAGCCGGGCAGGGTGTATATTTGAACCCAGCTTTCTGACTCATCTGTGGGCGGTATGGTTTTTCTTAATGTTAGGGAAGCGAATTTCCCTGAGGGGGAAATAGAAGCTCCGGTTACTTTGGGTCCGTCCAGCAGAACAGAGATATCCATGATTTGTTTTGGGGAAAGGCTGGATTTCGGAGCCGGTGATGCGAACTTTTTATTCAGGGTGAGATAAGCTTCGAACGTGAATTCAGGATCTGTTTTCGGGTCATGAATGAATTTGATTAGGATGAGATGTTTTCCTGTCTCAAGCGCCAGCTCTCTGGAGAGGGTCCTGCCTGATGGGTGATCGGATTCTTCGGATGCAGTGTTGAATTTTGATTTGGTTGAAATTTGGTTTCCGTCTAGAAAGAGAGTGAAGATCTGCGCGCTTTTAACGGAGAGCTCAGCTTTGGTCCACTGTGACACATCAATGTAGGTTGCAAAGAAGAATTTGGATAGAGCCTCTGTTTTTGATGGGATTCTTACTCTATTTTCATCGGCATTTATATTGTGCCATTCGTAGTCATTTCCGTCATACCAGACAATTGAACCGCCGGATTCCGGCTGCAAGGCGGAAAAGTTCAGTTCGTTGAACCTGAGCAGATTTTCCGGAAGATAAGAGTTCCGGCTGTCATCGTGGAAAGCCGGAAGATGAGCCGGCAGAGGTCCCATAAAAAGCCAGGAGTGCAGATTTATTTGGATAGTCTCTTCTTCTGTATCAAGAACAGGAGCGGCAGGGCCGGAGCGGGAAACAATGAAGATGACAGCGAAGATCCAAAAAAAGTATTTTATTTTGTTTTTAAACATTTGCCCTCCTCACAATTCTGAATATAGCCTAAAATTCACCAGATATCAACTGACTTGACTTATTCATAAAAAAACGGCAATGACACAGCAGCCTTGACTCAGGGATAATCCAGTCTAATGAAGTCATGGACTGTTTTTGTTTCTGGTATTGTTCTGATATAATCAGCCTTACCTGTCCATTATAATGGCGGTTTGTACGGACTCATGAATAACCTGAAGCATCTCAAAGAAATGGATGGCATTCCATTATAAGGAGGAACAATGTTAAGCAAGCTGATTCACTTAATGGCTCTTTTTTTACTTGTTTTTATAAGTATTTTTATTCTGTTCGGGTGTCAGGGCGAGAAAAAAGAGCCGGTTGAACCCGGAGACCTGGTTCTCCTAAACGGGGATGTATATACGGTTGACCCTGAAAACCCCAAAGCAGATTCAATAGTAATAAACGGCAACCGAATAACGGCTGTTTGCCAGGGCACTGAAGAAGCGGAAAAATATATAGGTGAGAATACCAGAGTGATTGACCTCAAGGGAAATTTCGTTACGCCTGGAATCATAGACGGACACGTGCATTTCAACAGGGCCGGGGAGCTTATAAATGATGCTAACCTTATGACCGTTTCAGATGAAGAGGGCTTCAAAAAGGAAATTTCACGAGTAGCGGATATTCTGGATGACGGGGAGTGGATCACCGGAGGGCTTTGGGGAGCCTACGAGGAATGGGAACTGGGTGATACGGGTGAAAAAAAGGGAAGAAAGAAAAAAGCCTGGAAACCCCATAGAGATATGATTGATGAGATAACTCCCAATAACCCCTGTTTTCTCTGCAGGTACGATTACAAAGTATGGTTCGCCAATTCAGCAGCAATGGAAGCTGCGGGAATGCCTGACGGTATCTATAATGGAATGGAGATAGACAGGAGCGGGAATCCTACTGGGATCATAGAGCGGCCTTCTCCTGCTTTTAAAAGGCTTCAGGAAGCTGTCAAACCAAAATCCCACAAGCGGCTTCTGGATGAAAACCGGGCCGCCCTTAAAGCCCTAAGAGAAGCAGGGATTGTGGAAGTTCATGATATCGCCCAGCCGGACCAGACCGAACGCTTTATCGAACTGCAGGAAAACGGGGAGCTTACCTGCCGGATTTGGCTGAGGCCTGACCTTTCCAGAGGGACTGAGCTTAAAGAAAAAGGCCTTACTATGGGGCTTCACCCAAAAACAAAACAAAAAAATACATGGCTGCGCTACGGCGCTTTAAAAGGATACATAGATGGAATCATGGGGACTCACGGGGCCCTGTTTTTTGAGCCGTATAAGGACCAGCCGAATAATTACGGACACTGGAGACGCCATACTTCAGATGACCCGGACTTTAAAACCGGAAACATGGAAAAAATGTACGGCCTGATCAAAGCGGGACTGGAGGCAGGATTTGTACCTAATGTCCATGCCATAGGCACAAGAGGGGTGGAGGAAATGCTTGACCTTTATGAGAGGCTGAAGAACGAAGGCGTGGATCTGACCGGATTCAGGGTGATCCATGCTCAGGTCATAAGGCCCCAGGATTTTCCCCGGTTCAAGGAGCTGAATGTGATTGCAGAGGTCAATCCTTATCATCTGTCTGATGATATGCGCTGGATGGAAGAGCGCATCGGAAAGGAAAGATGTAAAGGAGCCTATGCTTTTAAGAGTCTTCTTGATAATGGGGCTGTGTTGAGTTTCGGGTCTGACTGGCCGGGCACGAGCGCTGCGCTTTATCATATGCATCCCAAATATTTGATCTATGCGGCTGTCGCAAGAAAAACGGTCAAAGGAATCCCTGAAGAAGGCTGGTTCCCCGAGCAGTGCATTTCACGGGAGGAAGCCATAAAAGCCTACACCATAAACAATGCCTATGCAGCGTTTGAAGGGGATACAAGAGGCTCCATAGAAGAAGGGAAGCTTGCTGATATCACGGTATTTGATAGAAATCTGCTTACTGTCCCTGAGGATGAGATTCTTGATGCAGAAGTTCTTTTCACTATAGTGGACGGCAGAGTGGTGTTTGAAAAGTGACTCGTGAATAATTCAGGTCAGTATTGAACGATTTTAATCCGTCCTGATATGGCAAGAGAGATCCTGTATTTTCCTGCGGTGTTTGAGATAGTGATGGATGCCAGATTGGATACAGTACCCAGAGGATGAAAGATAGGGCTGTTTGTGGCGCTGATATTTACTCCGTCAAAAGTTTTTTTTGATTCCGTAATCCATTTTTTTTGCTGAAGGTCGTATTTTTCCAATGTATAGCCGGACTCATTGAAAGAGATCCTGAATTTTGTATCTTCGAATATGGATTTGTACCTGGCGAAATTCATCCTGGAGTGAATATCCCATACAGCTTTTTTGATTTTGTATTTCGGGCTTTTATCCAGAAAAGAGATGGATGATATCCCTATAATAATTCCGATCAGGAAGAGGGACGCCACTGTTTCCACTACGGAAAACCCTTTATTCATTTTCTTTCCACTCCCTGATTTCCAGATCAGCCAGATGAAGAAGCGGGATTTTGATTAAAGGGGAATTTTTGAGAAGGTTTTCATTATTCAGGTAACGGTCGTCTTCAGTAATATTCAGTTCATTCTGGCTGATGCTGTATTCTGAAGCATGCACGCTCCCAAAGATGCTCACTGTTTTGTTTTCACCTATGATTGAAAATTCTCCTTTTGAGGTAGTAAGAGATGCCTGTATTTTGAGCTCCTCTGAGGCGTTGTTTTCAATGGTTATGCCCCCGGTTCTTTCCTCTTGTCCGGCCAGGCTGTTTCCGCCGGCAAAGATATTGAGCTGAGATTGTGAGTCTTTGACATAAGGGACAGATTCTATCCACTGAACCCCTTCATGTATGATATGGTCTGAGATAGTGATTTCTTCTGAAGAGATGATTGTGAGATTGACGCTGTTCAGAACGGAAGGGACCTGTTCTTCTTGCCCGAGCATTTCTATCTCCCCTGAAGAGTTTGCAAATCCTCCTCCAAGAGACTTTATTCCGCCGTTGACAATAACAATCCCTTTGGGAGTCAGGTCAAAATACTGGGTTTCCAGAGGGGTGATGAAACAGGTCTCATTTGTTTGCGGGTTGAATTTCAATATCCACACACCTGCTTCATGAGTGATTTTTATAATCTGATAGTCTTGTTCCACAGCCAGAATCATCTCCTCAACATCCCCTTGTATGAATATCCCTCCGAGCCCGAGGTCATCTTTAATAAGATAAACACCTCCGGGAACGGGTTCGTCTGTAATCTCTAATCCCAGGATCTGCCTGAGTTTTTGATCGGATAGATCCTGAGGCCTGAATATCTTGATATTCAAAGCTTCCCTAATTTGTTCTGAGGCTGTGTCAGGGATCAGCTCATCCTCTGAAAGGTAAATTTTCGGGGCTGAGCCGTCCTCTCCAGAAGAAAAAACCGAGATGTTGTTTTTTTCTAAAAATTCTTTTTCAGGTGTATGGTTTGTGTTTTTATCTTTGAGAAGAGGAAGGGCGGAAAGAGGGATATTGCCTGTAAAGAGTGTCAAAAAGCAGGAAAGCGTCTTGATTCTTGATGTCCTGTATTCATATACTTTTCCCTGTGACTTTAAGTCAACTTTGTATTCGGATATAAAATAGGCGCTGAAGTCCTTAACGCAGGTCTTTGTGAACGAAGTAAGGCAGCTCCATTTCATATACTCCCATTCGCCTGAGGTTGTCAGAGGAATCTCAGAGGACAGAAGGAGTTCAATGGATTGTTCGCCATTATTCAAGGCATCTTGTTTTAAAGAAGAGAACTCCTGTTCGCTGAGTATGACGGGCTCCTGGATTCCGGATATGAGTTCCGAGAGCTGCGAAAAACCGAGTTTGATTCCGTTTTCAGAGGCATAATCTGTTAATACAGAATTTTTTCTGTACTGGCTCAGTTTTAGATTGAGCTGGGTCATCATCAGTGTGGTCAAGCCGAGCGTTGTGAATAGGAATACCATAAAGGCACACACTAAAGTAACAGCTCCTTTCTTTAATTGCTTTTTATTTCGAAAGGGGTAAAGAAAGAGCAGTGTTTTTTGGGAAAAGAAAGGCTTCATATTTGATCTCCTTTTTTCTTTTTTGGCTGATTGCGATGGTTACTAAATTTGTCATTTTGTCATAGGAACAGGAGAATTGAGATGTCTCTTCGAGCAGAGGCTGGGCAGGGCTTGCATTCACCTTTCTTCTTAAAGTTTTTGTCCGCTGGTCAAGATAAAATTTAAGTTCTCTCAACAGGACTATGCTAACGTTATTTTTTTCATAGGAGTTTGTGAGCGGCGAAGAGATAACGCAGGAATCAGATCCTACCGAAGAGATTTCTTTAATTTCTCCTTTTCGGGAATCGAAGATGCAGAGTTTTCTTTTTTTCTTTAAAGAATATGAGTCTTTTAAAAAGATTCTTGTCTGACCGGCAAAGAGGCTGGAATCGATTGAGCAGGTTTTTTCGGAAATGGTGATGGAAAGGATTCCTTCACTGCAGATTATACATTCCAGCACTTTTAACCGGGAGGGGATAAAAAGGCCGGTTCCGGACTGGAAAAGGTCTGTTTTTATTTTATCGATAGCTGAGAAGGCAGCCTGATTTGTCTCGTGTTCGTCCTTTATTTTCATAAAGTGTGACCGGGCATTTGTGAAAAATGCAAGAGTAGCAAACACAACAAAAGAAAAAATGGTAAGGCTTACAAGTGTTTCCAAAAGAGTGAAGCCGCGAATCTTTTTCATAATTGATGTCAGAATCCGATTTCTCTGGATATATACACAGCCAGGGTTATTTTTTTATCCTTCTTGCCTTTCACAGAACTTGAGACTTCTATCCTTTTCATATTCCGGGAAATATCTTTGATTGTGATGAGCAGAAGGAATGTTTTTTTGTTTTCGTATTTGTCTGTTTCTTCTTTCTGGAAGCCTTCTCTGAGCTCAGCGTGGTCAAAAACAAGGGATTTCAGATACTCGATTTTGTTGGCTGCCAGCTCTAGGGATGCGACCCTATTTGCGCATCGTTCCTGAACAATGATGGAGTGAAGGATAAGCTGGGATGTACCCAGGATGAGAACAGAGAAGATAAAAAGGGAAACCATGACTTCGATGAATGTCATTCCTTTTTGTCTCATTTTTAGAACGTATATGCATAAGACATGCCAATTTTGTTTGTTTGTGGATTAAGGGGGAGCTGCCCAGACCTGAGTTCTCAAGTGTGAACAAAAGTTGACAAAAAAGCTAAAAATTGGAGACATGAAAAAAAAATTAAAAGAGCCTTGACAATTATATCCAATATCCCTATTATAGTAGAGCCTTCTGAACAATAGATTTTTCTCTTATATATAACAGATTGTATTTTTATAAGGGTTGGAGGCTTTCTTTCCTGGATTGGAAAGAACATGATCTTTGAATCTAAAGCAGAGCGGCCTCGATCGGTCCAAATTGTCAATAAGTTTTGTTTATAAGGACTCTTCGGAGTTCTTATGTATAATTGGAGAGTTTGATCCTGGCTCAGAGTTAACGTTGGCGGCGTGCATAACACATGCAAGTCGAACGAGAATCAAATGGCTTGCCATTTGAGGAAAGTGGCAAACGGGTGAGTAACACGTAAGTAATCTGCCCTTGAGTGGGGAATAGCCTCGCGAAAGCGGGATTAATACCGCATAATTCTCTGGGACAAAAGTCTTCAGAGACAAAGCCTTCGGGCGCTTGAGGATGAGCTTGCGGCCTATTAGCTAGTTGGTAGGGTAACTGCCTACCAAGGCAAGGATGGGTAGCCGGCCTGAGAGGGTGTACGGTCACACTGGAACTGCGACACGGTCCAGACTCCTACGGGAGGCTGCAGTCGAGAATCTTTTGCAATGCCCGAAAGGGTGACAATGCGACGCCGCGTGAGCGATGAAGGCCTTCGGGTTGTAAACTCCTGTCAGAAGAGAAGAATTCCCGATTTATCGGGTTGACGGTATCTTCAGAGGAAGCCCCGGCCAACTACGTGCCAGCAGCCGCGGTAAAACGTAGGGGGCAAACGTTGCTCGGAATTACTGGGCTTAAAGGGTACGCAGGTGGTTAAGCAAGTCGATAATGAAATCCCGAGGCTCAACTTCGGAATTGTTATCGAAACTGCTTAACTTGAGGATAGTTTAGGAGAACGGAATTCCCGGTGGAGCGGTGAAATGCGTAGATATCGGGAGGAACACCAGAGGCGAAGGCGGTTCTCTGAACTATTCCTGACACTGAGGTACGAAAGCTAGGGGAGCAAACGGGATTAGATACCCCGGTAGTCCTAGCTGTAAACGATGGGCACTAGATGTTTCTGTGTTAAGCGGGAGTATCGTAGTTAACGCGTTAAGTGCCCCGCCTGGGGATTACGGTCGCAAGGCTAAAACTCAAAGGAATTGACGGGGGCCCGCACAAGCGGTGGAGCATGTGGTTTAATTCGACGCAACGCGAAGAACCTTACCTGGGCTTGAACTGTTGGTATTAGCTCCCTTAAAGGGGAGTGATCCTGCTTGCAGGAAGCCAGTAGAGGTGCTGCATGGCTGTCGTCAGCTCGTGTCGTGAGATGTTGGGTTAAGTCCCGCAACGAGCGCAACCCCTGCTCCTTGTTGCCAGCAGGCCAAATGGCGCTGGGCACTCTAGGAGGACTGCCCCGGATAACGGGGAGGAAGGTGGGGACGACGTCAAGTCATCATGGCCTTTATGCCCAGGGCTACACACGTCCTACAATGGTTACTACAGAGAGTTGCAAGCCTGAGAAGGTGAGCTAATCTCAAAAAAGTAACCTCAGTTCGGATCGTAGGCTGCAACTCGCCTACGTGAAGATGGAATCGCTAGTAATCGCGGATCAGCATGCCGCGGTGAATACGTTCCCGGGTCTTGTACACACCGCCCGTCAAGCCATGGAAGCCGGCAGTACCCGAAGCCGTTATTCTAACCCTTCGGGGGGGAAGACGTCGAAGGTAAGGTCGGTGACTGGGGCTAAGTCGTAACAAGGTAGCCGTACGGGAACGTGCGGCTGGATCACCTCCTTTCTATGGAGAAAGATTCGTAAGTATGAAACCTTTGCACCTTTCAATTGTTAAAGATTTTGATGAAAAGAGGGGGTATTACCCCCTCTTTTTTTGTTCGCCTTTACTATATCCCGTTGCCTTTTTCCTTGCTTTCGTTCTATACTTCTTCTGCCTTGTCAGTCCCGGTCTCCTGTAAAAGACAAGGTAGAAGAGAAGCAGGAAGAGAAGCGAGGTAGGGTCAAACAAGGTAGAAGAAGTATAGAACGAAAAGCGAGGTAGGGGTCGATATAGAACGAATAGCAAGGTAGTAGCCGATATAGAGAGAAGAGCGAGGTAAATAAAGGCAGGATATAGGAAATAGAGAATAGGATATGGCAAAGACAAACGACAAAGGCAAAAGAATACCAAAAGAAAAAAATATATCGCCTACTTCCTTGTCTAATGTGACATCTATAAATAGTAATTACAAGGAAAATAAAATTCTTGACTAATTTGATTTATTCTTTATAATTCGTATTATGATTACACTGTTGGAAGACATTGGTGAGTCAGTTATCAGGGAAATGACACGACTCGCAATTGAAAATAATGCCATTAATCTTGCACAAGGCATTACACGGATCGAACCTCCTGAGAGACTGCTTGATTTTGCAGTAGAGGCTATTAGAGGTGACTTTAATAGCTACACTGTAACTTATGGTAGACCCCAATTAAGGAAAAAAATAAGCGAGATTATCTATAATGAGACAGGTGTTGAATTCGATCCGGAGTCAGAGGTGTTGATAACAACGGGTGCAAGTGAGGGTTTTGCATCTTCAATTTTTTCTTTAATTGAAGGTGAAAGCAGTGTGGTTATACCAGAGCCTTTTTATGAGAGTTATTTCCCGCTTGTTGCACTTTCAAGGGGGAAACCAATTTTTCTCAAGTTAAAAAAGTCTGACTATTCAATTACAAAAGCCGA
>JAGGYH010000050.1 GCA_021162615.1 Candidatus Aminicenantota bacterium | reverse complement strand
TGTCAATAAAATCCAAATCCTTAAAGACAGAGTGTTCCTTCTGGATAAAGAACGCGGAACAAAATACTACGAATACAAAATCATAGAAAATTAACCTGGGTTATTCACGAGGTCAGTATTTATTTTTTTGAGGGCCTTGTCGGAACCCAGTTTTCCATGAAATTCTTCCTTCCTTCGCGTTCATCAACAAGGGCCTGAAAAATAGCCCGCATCTGTTCATACGGAAGCGTGCCGATGACCATACGCCCGTTTATGATCATGGTAGGCGTGGAACGGATCCCATAGTCATACTTATCCGAGGTCTTCTCATACTCTTTGCCCGTTTCCACAATGATGTCAACCATCTCCCTCACAGAAGGATCCTGCGCTAGCTCATAGACCCCATATCTCTGAGCCAGCTCTTTTCTCCACTCAGGATTCGAGCGGGCTGTGTTAAAATTCGCAAAGATCTCATTATGTATATCCATGAATCGTTCCGGATCCGCCGCCGAATAATAGATCAGCTCACAGGCTCCCGGATGGATATCCTTATCGACCACACTGTTGCATTCTCCCTCCAGCGGGAAAAACTGAAAGGCGATATTTATTTTTCCGGCAAATTCTTCCTTCAACAGATTGAACTGCTGTTCAAGGAACAAGCAGTCCGAACAGAGAAAATCAGCATACTCGACAATATGGATAGGAGCTTCTTCGAACTCCTCGGTCGAACGGGCGGTCCAGTACGGTGAGATAAAGCTGGGATTTCCCACAACAGGGAGTTCATAAAACTGCTTGACCACTCTCATGGCCACTGTTTTCTGAGCCTCTTTTCTGGCTCTGTGATACTCAACCATTCCATAGGAAGCGATACCCACGACCAAAGCAAATGTTAAAAGCATCTTAAAGGAAGGCCTGAAGAAGCGAATGAAAATCCCCTTTTCCTTTCTGAGCGAATACATTAAAAAAAGAAGAAAACCAAACAAAGAAAACACATAATATCCCAGGCATAAAAGACAAAGGGTATGGTTTATAAAAATAGAAAAGAAAAAGAGAAAAATCACCCCAGCGATATTCACTAAGGATATAAACGCATTGGTGAGCTCAAATCTTTCGGATGGGAAGACAGCTCCCAGCATTACCAAGGCTCCCACTATGAACCCAAAAAGCCCAATAGGGATCCCCATGACCTGTGAGAGGGACGAAAACGCAGAGCTGTCGCAATTAAAAAAAGCGGTTATGTCACAAAAGGAGCCTTCAAATATGGTCTCAGGATAATTTGCCAGAAAAAAGTGCTGCACAGTCAAAACCGATGCGGCTGCCATCCCAAGTCCTGAAATAAAGCTGAGGATCCGAGGCCAGGTCAAACCATTCAATGTCAAAGATTTCTTCATATTCATAAATCATTTCTCCAAAAAAATGTGTATTGTGTTATAGGATCTGAATAATATCTCACTGAATTTTTCTCGAATTCCAGAGCAGCCGAAATAACGGCGGCCTCATACCCGGCTCCGGAGACATTCTCTTTAATGATATCCGTCAAGACCGCTTCTGATGTTTCGGCTTGAGTATCTTTTATACCGTATAAATCAAAGCCTTTGCCTTTGGAAATAAGGGAAAACTGCTTGTTCAGTACTTTTACCGGACCACTGCACTCTATAAAAGAACAATCAGTAACTTTCAATTGATTTCACATTAAAGAAAACATATTTTTTATCATTATCCTTTAAATATTTCTAAAAATTTATGAGCAGATAATATTTTTATGTTCATGTATTGACCAAAAGATTCAAGGGCTTTGTCTCCAGTTATTATATATCTGGCTTTAAGAGCTGCTGCGCATTCAAGGAACTTGTCATCATCAGAATCCTCCTCAATGAGATTCAGATCAGGTGTTTTTTTTGTAAACAGAATATGAATACCTTTGGCAAAAAGTGCCAGCAATTCTTCTAATTCCATTTCACCTTTAAGGCCGAGTCGTTGGAGAACCTGGATGTATTCATCCAGGATGCTGTCTGAAAGACATAGGGTGATTTTACCTGTTTTCCAAAGGTCAATAATTTTTTTTGGTTTTCCCCCGAAAAAAGAGGAAACAAAAATATTGGTGTCGATGACCACTTTCATTTTTTTGATTCTCTGACTTGTCTCACCATTTCAGGTATATCCTTATGATAAATCCCTTTTGATTTGAGTTTTTTCCCTATTCTTGACCACAGGTCATCAATATAAACTCCTATATCTCTGTCTTGAATGTAATCATTAATCAACTCTCGGACTACCTGAGAGGTACTTTTCCCCTGGTTCCGGGCGACTCTATCCAGCTTCTCCTTTGTTTCGGAAGATAGACGAATAAGCATTTGGGACGTCATATGAACCTCCTTTTTATATCATGTATATAATATATATCATATATATCAATCAGTCAAGTTAAAAAATCGGAAAACGCCGCCTTTCGACTTCACCGGGGAATATTTTTTTTGTCAGATGCTGTAAGATAGGCTCGCCTTAAGGGTAAAAAAATGAACATCGCCATTTTTTTATGAATAGGTCAGGTTAATTAGGGGGAAAGTTTTATTCATAACGAAGAGTATCGACAGGTTTAGAGCTTGCAGCGCGGAAAGACCGCCAGCTCACGGTCAGCCAGGCGATCACCAGCACGCCGCTACCTGAAAACAGAAACGGCCAGATTGTCAGCGGCACCCGGTAGGCAAAATTTCTCTGCCAAACTTGAATAGCCCACCAGGATGCCGGCCAGGCAATCAGGTTAGCCATGCCAACCCATAACAGAAAATCCTTTGCGAGGAGGGCCACGATCCCGGATGTGGACGCCCCTAATATCTTGCGTATTCCGATCTCCTTGGTCCTCTGTTGGGCCATAAAAGAGCCCAGGCCAAATAGTCCCAGGCAGGCGATAAATAATGCCAGCCCTGTCCCGGCCTGCACAAGTTTCCCGAATCGTACCTCAGCACCGTAAAGCTTATTGATCTCATCGTCCATGAAGCGAAACTCAAAAGGGAAGTTTGGCGCATGGGTTTTTATTACCCTTTCAACAGCAGCCATTGTTCCGCTCAGGTCACTTCCATCCAGCCGGATGTAAAGATCAGTGAACCATTCGGGAGCGATCACCAGGATCAAAGGAGCGATCGGTTCATGCAGGGATCTAAAATGAAAATCCTTAACCACACCGATAATGCGGCCATTCCGGTCAGGACCAAAGGGGAGTGGACAGTCAAAGCGTTTGCCAATGGGATCCTCAATCCCCATTCGGCGAACAGCTGTCTGATTAAGGACAATCGCCTCTTCTGCATCTGTGGAAAATTCCCGGGAAAAATAACGGCCTTCCGCCAGTTCAAGGCCAAACACATCATCATATTCAAAATCCACGGCATGGATATCCATATTGATCCTGTCTTCCGGCTTGCGCCCCTCCCAATCAGCACCATCCGTGGCAAATCTCTTGCTCAGCGACCCGTTGGTGATGCAGACATCCTCGACATGAGACAAACGGAGCAGTTCCTCCCTTATTGCCTGATAATTCCTGCGAATCCCACCTCGGAGCTCCATATTCACAACATATTCGGTATTGATTCCCATGTCATGTCCCCGCATGAAAAGGGACTGCTGCAGGACCAACACCGAGGATATGATCAGAAAAATGGATACTGTGAACTGAGTCACCACCAAAATTTTACGAAAAAGAAGATTTCCGCCCTGTGAAGTGGATGTACGCCTGAGAACCGAAACCGGACGAAAGCCCGAAAGTTTAAGGGCCGGATAGAGACCGGCTGCCCCTCCTACCAGCAGGACTACAGCCAGCATCTGCAGCCCGAGAGTCCCATCCAGGCACAGTGCCAGCGATTTGCCGCTTAGAGCATTGACAGCAGGAAGCAAAAGCCAGATCAGCACTAAAGATCCCAACAGCGCAAATAAAGTCAAAATCGTCGACTCACCCAGAAACTGAAGGACCAATTCTTCCCTCTTCGCTCCGATCACTTTACGCATACCCACCTCGCGCGCCCTTCTGCCTGAAAAGGCAGTAGTCAGATTAATAAAATTAATACAGGCCATGGCCAGAATGAGGATTCCGATCACTGAAAAGACCAAAACATAAGTGACAGCCTTTGCTCCTGAAGTACTGTAATGGAGATGAAAGTCCTGGATGGGAAAAAGTTTCACATCTGATTCCCACTCTGGAACATGCTCCCGCATAATCCCTGAGATCTTGGCATTTAATTGATCAAGATCAGCATCCTCCCGCAATCTCACATAACTTTTATAGGCTATCGCGTCCCAAGTGTCGACTGTCATCCCGGACCGGGTAACAAAATCGATAGGCAGCAAATAGTCGAATTCCAGATGGGTGTTTCCGGGAAGATCCGCAATAACAGCCGCTACCCGGAAATCATGCCAGGTTCCCCACCATTCAAAATTCATGACTTTTCCCAGCGGATTTTCCTCTCCAAAGTATTTCAGGGCTGTACTCTTAGTAAGAACAATAGAATCGGGAGTGTTCAGCGCACTCTCTGGTGAGCCGTGCAGAAAATTAAGACTGAATATGTCAAAAAAACCAGGATCCACTCCAGACACATCCCCGCTGAAGACCTTGTCCTTATAGCGCAGAGGGGAACTCACCGGGCCGAAACGCCGGGAAAAATGAGTGACCTCCGGATATTGATCAAATAAGGCCGGGCCGATCGCCCCGCACCCATAAATAGAAAATCCCGAAGAGCCAGGCTCTGCGAAGGTAACAATATAGGTGTTTTCAGCGTGTTCATGCCAATGATCATAGCTGAGTTCATCGCGCACCCACATTGATATGAGCAGGAAGCAGGCCATGCCTACAGCCAAACCCGCGACATTTATTAAGGAATACCCTTTATGCCTTTTTATATTCCGCAAGGCTGTCTTTACATAATTTTTAAACATGATAGCCCTCCAATCATATTTACCTGACTTGTCCAGGTTTATAGACTGAGAATTAAAAAAAAGGTTGCGAAAAAAGTTTATTCAATAAATATGAAAACAAAAAGAGGGGCTTATAGAGTGAGAAGATTTTTGGGTTATTCGTTTTGAATCTTGTTGGTCCTGAGTTTGATTTCTGGGTAATTCTGAGAGACTTTCTCTAAGGATCGGCTTATATCGTTTTTCAAATAAACATCAAAAAAAGTCACAACACAGTCGTTCAGAATCTTAATAAACCGCATCCCGTCAATGTTTCCAAGAGCTCCATTTGGGACAAGCGCAACTTCAGAAATAGCTGGGAGCGAAAAATCTGAAAAATTATAGTGACCGCTTCCCTCAATGACCATGAGATAAGCAGGTCCTTGGGCACGCTGGAATAGATTACTATTCGGGGTTTTATTGGATGCCTGCTGATTATCGTGATGCATGAATAAAAAGGGTTTTTCAATGTTTTTATCGATCATGTCCCCGACCTGCAAACCGTCCATATTGATTCCAGCGGTTATTCTTGCATCACTCAAGCAGGCCTGGCCTGAGGCGGCCCCTCCGAACGAATGGCCGATTACTCCAATATGCTTTAAGTCCAGTTTGTTTTGAAAATTTCCATGCTCTCTGTTGAGTTTATCAAATTGATCAATGACAAAGCTGATGTCATCTGCCCAGATAGCAATGCTTTCGAGCATCTTTGGCCGGGCTTTCATTATTTCATGAAACAGGGAATCGAGTTTATCGGGATCAGATGTCTGGGTGATGGCGCGCTCCAGGCGGATTGCATTCTGGCGTTCTCTATTCCTCAGTTTTAGCTCCGGGTTCAAGGGATTGAACCGCACAAGAGTCCCGTCTGGTTTTGTCACACTGTTTGTTTCAAAGGAATGCCCAATGCTTGCCGCAAAGTAACCGTGACTGGCCAGTTCCTCCATCAATATGGTGCTCTGATTCATTCCCTCCCAGTAACCGTGTGAGTACAGCACTAAAGGAAAAGAATCAGGGGTTTCTGCTGTCGGTGCGTTTCTATATGAGTGAGTTTTGATACTTGATAAGCGTTGGTTCATCTTTTCGAAAGCTGAACGGATCTCATCGGAAATTCCCTCTCCGGGGAGGAAGGCATCGTGTTCGATATAAAGGCAGGGTTCATAAGGCTTTTTTACTTTCGCAGGGTACCAGATTCTTACCGCGACTTCACGGAAATCGCCTGGATTTTCAGTAAATGTTTCTTCTCTATGGAGGTCCGTGAAAGAAAACCAGGTTGTTCCGACCTCAAAAGGCCCTGTAGGTTCCGGAAGTTCATAGGAGGATTTAACATTATGGGAACAGGAAAAACAAACAACTATTGGAAGTATGAGAAAAATCATCCAAAGATGCTTCGCGATCATTATTGTTTCCTTTGTCCAGGATTTTATTCCTTAAAAATATAATGGATAAAATCAAAAAAAGAAATAAAATTTTTATATATTTTGTTGATTTACAACAAATGTGATATTAATGTAATAAACATGCTCTTATTCAAGAAAAAAAGGAGGCAAACTAAAATGCGCAAGACCTTTTATATCTTTCTCGTTTTAATATTTTCTCTTCCCAGTATACTGATCGGGGCCAAAGGTTCATTTACCTTGGAACAAGTTTTAAGTTCTCCTTATCCCTGGAGCCTGGTTTCAGCCAAAAAAG
>JAGGYH010000072.1 GCA_021162615.1 Candidatus Aminicenantota bacterium | reverse complement strand
TGCGTAACTCCCCCCGTCCGTGGGTCAGACATACTCAGCGTCCGGCTTCGCCGGATGCCCTCGAAAAGCCTCATCCGAAGGCTAAATCTTCAATGTCGCCACGACCACACCTGAATTTCAGTAAGTCTAAGAAACCTCGACTTGTGAATAATCCAGGTTAGTTGGATTTCATGATAGAAAACATTCTCGCACTTTTAAAAAAATACAGTTATGGGATTAAATTCCATAAAATGATGCAGAAGCTGAATATAAGCTCCAAAGAAAAGCCGTTATTAAAGAGGAAACTACAACAGCTGGAACGCACAGGTTTGATTTACAGAATGGGAGGCAAGTATTACCTGCATCGGGGCACAGATGTGATCAAAGGGAAGTTGATCTCAGTGGTCAAAGATTATGCGTTTGTCAAACCAGAGCATAGGGATTTCAATGATATCTTTATTCCCCCGGGGAAATCCGGAGATGCGGTGCTTGGAGATGAAGTGAAGCTGGCTTATTCGTATGACAGGAGAAAAGGAAAGCCGGAAGGAAGAATCATCCAGGTCGTAAAAAGGGCCAGGGAAACCCTTATAGGCCTTTATAGAAAAGAGAGAGGCCGTGCTTTTTTCTTTCCCTTTGACTCCCCTTCCAAGGAAGGGTTCCCTTTAAAGCCTGCGTCAGAACAAAGGCTTGACGATGGGGTGATCATTGAATTGGATCGTTCACATAATCAGCTGGTCAGAGTTTTAGGAAAGCCGGAGGAGCCTGGAGTTGATTTAGAGGTCATAACCAGAAAATACGGGCTGTCCACATCCTTTCCTCCTGAGGTTATCAAAGAAGCAGAAGGGATCAAAACAGAAGTCAGCTTCGACAAGAGAAAAGGCAGGATGGATTTCCGTGATTGGGTATCTATGACTATTGATGGTGAGGACGCAAGAGACTTTGATGACGCGGTCAGTATCAAAGTCCTTAAGAAGGGAAGATTTCTTCTGGGAGTCCATATTGCAGATGTTTCTTATTATGTGACGCAGGGTTCTCCTATAGACAGGGAGGCTTATTCAAGGGGGACCAGTGTTTATTTCCCGGATTTGACTCTTCCCATGCTGCCGGAGAGATTGTCCAATCAAATATGCAGCTTAAGGCCTGGAGAGGAGAAGATGACGGTTTCCGTTGTTCTGGAAATAGACAGAAATGGAGAAGTGGTAAAAAAAGAATTTTACCGGTCAATGATTGTGACGAAAGCAAGGCTGACCTATGAAAACGTTTACAAGATGTTCTTGGGTGACCAGAAAGTAAAGAAGAAATACTCCCACCTTCTTCCGGACCTGATGAATATGAGGGAACTTGCGTCCATATTAAGAAAAAAGAGGATCGAATCCGGCAGCATTGATTTTGAAATGGCTGAGCCGGAACTCGTATATAAAAGTGGTGTGCTGGATGCGGTTGTGCCGTTCAAACCGAATGAGGCTCACTGGCTTATAGAGGAATTCATGCTTGCTGCCAATGAAGCTGTGGCCGCTTTTCTTTCAGATTTTAATATTCCTGTGTTGTACCGGGTACACCCTCCCCCGGCAAAAAAAGACATCGAAAGATTTAGAGAGATGCTGAATTATTTTGGTCTGTCACTGTCATCTCAATACCCGGTCAAACCTAAAGACATTCAATCTGTGCTCGAACAAATAAAAGGGAGACCGGATGAGAAATTTATCACTCTGGAGATGTTAAAGAGTCTTCAACTGGCTGTGTATTCTCCGGAAAACACAGGTCACTTCGGGCTGGGCAAAAAATATTACACCCATTTTACGTCTCCCATAAGAAGGTATCCTGATTTGATTGTGCACAGGATATTAAAGGGTGTTCTTGATGGTTCTGAGGCTTCCTTTTCGTCCCTGGCATCTCAGGCTGAACACTGTTCTCAGAGAGAAAGGAATGCTGAGGAGGCTGAGAAAGATTTGCTTGAGTGGAGAATCTACCGGATTTTAAAAAACAGGCTCGGTGAAGAATGCAGCGGTTTCATAATCGATATATCAAAGTCCAGATTGGTCATTGAGCTGGATAATTATTTTGTCAGCGGCATCATGCTTTACAATGAAATGAAGGAAGATTATTATTTAAAAAGAGATGATAAAATGATATCAGGGCGAAGAACAGGAAAAAAATTTCGTCTTGGGGAGAAATTGAAGGTCATTATTGTTTCTGTGAATCCCGAGTCAAGGAAGATGATCCTGCACCGGGCCTAGGGAGAGAACTTAGAGGAGAATATCTAAAATCCTATGTATTTCGAAGCTGTTCTCGATTTAAACATTCAGGAAGAGAGTGGCATCCGTATGGATACGCTCCTTATTTTTAAGAGAAAAACCAGTGCCTCTGTGGATTTTTACACTCCGGCAGAAGAAAAGTCCGAAGAGCATTTTGTGCGTATTCGTACGGGGGATCGGATTCAGGTAAAGTGGAAAGACGAGTTTGTACTCAAGGACTCTAAAACCAAAAAGCTCATTATCAGGGGGAAAGTACTTGTTCCTGAAGCAGGGGATACCATTCCCAGGAATGTAGAAAAAAGGATCGCTTTCTTAAAACAGCTCAATAAAAAAGAAGAGGATATGATCTCTGCCTTGGCCGAAAAAAAAGGATTTCAAGGATTAAGCCAGCAAGAGATATTCGATTTTTCAAGTCTTTCAAAAAACCAGATCCTTAATGTATGTCAGTCTTTAGAACAGGAGAAGAAAATAAGGATTGTATCCTTCAGTCCGATTTTAATAATATCCAGGTTTCATTTTGATTTGTTGAAGAAAAAGATCTTATCCTTGATCAGGGATCGTTCGAGAAGTGATTCAGAAAGAGAGGGGATGGCTTTAGAAGAGATACAAGAAAAAGTGGATGTTCACCCTAAGGTGGCTGAGCTGGCAATCAGTTATTTAAAGTATTTGGGTCGAGTCAAAGAGTATGACTATAAGTTTGTCCTCTCTGCCCCTGAGGAAAATATCTCGAAGGAGGATGAGAGAATCATAAGGAAGATAAATGAAATGTGCTCTGCCGGTGAATTTAAAAATTATTCTTTTGAAGATTTACCGGGTCTCTTTGGCGTTTCTTCTGAAAGATTCGACCGTTTGTTTGATACCCTCCTGGCGCGGAAAAAAGTCATTCATGGGAAGGAGGGATTCATCTTTTTTTCAGACTGGCTTGACCAATTGATTGCAAAGCTTCAAGAATCTGGGGCTAAAGAATTAACAGTATCAGAATTTAAAAGGATATCAGGTTTATCCAGAAAGTATGCCATTCCTCTACTGGAATTATTGGATAAAAAGGGAGTGTTAAGGAAACAGGGTTCTCTTCACAAGATCCTGTAAAAACAAACAAAAACATTTCAGTTGTCATTTTTTTAAAAAGTATGCAGTTCCTTGGTATCGAAACAAAAGAATGCTCATCGCCATTTTTTTATGAATAGTTCAGGTTAGTCTGGATTATTCACAAGTCGAGGTTTCTTAGACTTACTGAAATTCAGGTGTGGTCGTAGCGACATTGAAGATTTAGCCTTCGGATGAGGCTTTTCGAGGGCATCCGGCGAAGCCGGACGCTGAGTATGTCTGACCCACGGACGGGGGGAGTTACGCAAGCGCCGAGAAAAATGAAGGAGAATGGCGTTAAAAATCTGAAGGGAGCACAGACCATATCTGAATT
>JAGGYH010000073.1 GCA_021162615.1 Candidatus Aminicenantota bacterium | reverse complement strand
GCGACATTGAAGATTTAGCCTTCTGAGTGCTGTGTTTGAGGGAACTCGGCAAAGCCGAGCTGTGAGTATGTTTGACCCACGGACGGGGGGAGTTACGCAGCAGCCGAGAACACAGTGCGAAGAATGGCGTTAAAAATCTGAAGGGAGCACAGACCATATCTGAATTTCATATCGGCTTGCCTTAATGGTAAAAAAATGCTCATCGCTATTTTTTCATGAATAGGTCAGGTTAATTATTTCTTTCCTATATGGACATGAACTCTTATAATATACTTCCTAAAAGAAACCATGCGCAAAATGAGTCTGTTCTTTCTTATCTGTCTTTTTTTGCTTTTCTCTCAGTGCCGGACCCGACAATCCATTGAGCTTGAAACGGAAAAAGAAGAAATATCCAGAGAGCACCTCCTGAGAATCAACGACATTATCCAGCAATCCATTGAAAACAAAGATATTCCGGGCGCTGTGGTGCTGGTGGGAAGAAAGGACAAGGTCATCTTCCGCAACACCTATGGAAACTCTCAACTGGTGCCTGAGCCCCGGCCTATGGGACAGAGCATGCTGTTTGACCTCGCCTCGCTCACAAAGCCTGTGGCCACAGCTACGTCTATTATGATCCTGGTTGAAAGAGGAGAGCTTCATCTCAGAGAAAAAGTGAAGGACTACATCCCTGGATTCAAACCCTTTACGGATGAACAGGGTGAAGTCGGAGAAGATGCCCGGATATGGCACCTTCTAACCCATACCTCAGGACTTCCCCCTTATATACAGGAAGAAAACATCGCTTCTAATTTTGGAAGTTTCTGCACGCTTGAAAATCTGATCGCCTATATCGCTTCTTTGGACAAAACAAATCCTGCGGGGGAAGAATTTCACTATTCCTGCCTGGGATTCATATGCCTCTCCTTTATCATCAAACAGATAACCGGACAAAATGTGGCCGAGTTCTCAAGAGAAAACATATTTCTCCCTCTGGGCATGCATCACACTCTCTTCAACCCTCCCGAGGAACTAAAAGAAAGATGTGTTCCCACTGAAGTAACTGAGGACCTGTTTCTTAAAGGATTTGTGCACGACCCTCTGGCACGGCTTTTAGGAGGAGTGTCCGGAAACGCAGGGCTTTTTTCTACAGCCGATGATTTAGCCGTCTTTGCCCGGATGCTTCTTAACAAAGGCATGTACAAGGAAATCCGGATCTTAAGCCCCCTGGCTGTAGAGCGGATGACTGAGATCTGCAGTCAGGCCCCTTTTGCAGGACGTGGATACGGCTGGGACCTGGATTCCGCTTATTCCTCTACAGGAGGAGACCTTTTCGGCGCTTCCTCCTTCGGCCATACGGGTTATACCGGAACATCCCTGTGGATAGACCCTGAAACCCAGATCTATGTCATTCTTCTTACGAACAGGGTGCATCCGGATGACAAGGGCTCTGTGGTCTCCCTGCGCAGCAAAATCGCCAACATCGCCGCCTCTTCCTTTATCAAAAAAAACAAGAAAAAAAATCGATAGTTGGTTCTTTTTGCAAAGAAAACTATGCCCATGGTCTTTGCTTTGACCGTCCTGACCGCCGGGTTCAAGTGGTGATCATAGCCTGGCTTTTTGGTTCGTTCATTGAAGGTTCTGCCGGATTTGGCACTCCTGCGGCCATTGCAGCCCCCCTTATGGTAGCTCTGGGTTTTCCAGCCCTGGCTGCTGTGATGATCGGGATGATGATCCAATCCACTGCTGTTACATTCGGAGCCTGCGGTACTCCTATACTGATTGGCGTAAAGGACGGCCTCCAGAATCCGGAAGTCATGGCCCAACTCAAAGCCGCAGGCACTGGCTTTGACAGTTATCTTCAAACCATCACAGCCCATTCAGCTCTTTTCGGGGTGGCTTTGGTTATCTTTGCTGCTAAAAAAAATTTCCTCCTGCCTAAAGACCATTGGGATTTCTCTCCAAAGAGCGAATGGGATCCCAATATGTCTACAATCCAAGTTCCTTTATAATATGGTCGGCTCCTGAAAATTTCTCGGTGACAAAAAGCACATACCGTATATCCACACTGATGGTCCGCTGCAGCTCCGGAACTTCATAATAATCAGCGGTCACGCTTTCATAGGTCATATCAAAGATAATGCCTATTTGCTCGCCTCTGGCATTGAGAGTGGGCGAGCCTGAATTCCCTCCTGTAACGCTGGTAGTGTTCAAGAAGCAGGCCGGGATATCATTGAGCTTCTTGTCTTCATAACGTCCGTAATCCTTGCCTTCATAGAGCTCTTTGATTTTCTCAGGTACATGGAACGGGAATTCTCCCGAATCTTTTTCAATGACTCCGCTTAACGTGGTCTGGGGTTTATAATACACTGCATCCCTGGGGCTGTATCCCTCTATGAATCCGTAAGTGAAACGTATGGTTGAGTTGGCATCCGGTGCGATTCTCCCCTCTTCCTTCTCCAGCAGGCCGGACAGGTAGACTTTCCTGAGCTCCTGCCTTTCCTGTCCCAGAGCCTTTTCTTTTTCTCTGAGAACTTTCATTTCTTTTTCCATTTCCGAAGCCAGTTGGATGAGTGGATCTCCGAATTTCATAAGGTCTTCTCTTTTCATATCAATAAGCTCAAGCCTTTTTTCCGTATCAGCAAGAAGGGTGCTGTCATAGAGATGATCGACAAATGCATCAATCTCCTTCCCATTTTTTTTGGAAATAAGTCCTTTTAAGGCCTCCGGTATCTGTTCCTCTGGATAATCTTTGAGTTTTTTCAGTTGATGCTTCAAAAAAGCTCTGTCCGTTTCCAGATCATAACCTCTGTCAGCAAGCTGGATCCGCATCTTTATCAAAGGAATATTCCTGTCCTGATAAGCTGATTCTCTTTCCATGTCCGGTTTTTCTTTCTCTTCAACTGTACGAAAGATGGTATAGGCCTGGGAGAGGAGTGCGGATCCGAAATAAGAGCTGACCATCCTTCCCAGAAGGGCATTCCTGCTATTAAAGGCTGTATATTCTTCCATGAAGGCTGATATGTCCTCAAGCGCATTACTGTACAGTTCTTCCCTTTCCGGTTTATCCTTCACCCACTCCATAAAGTCTTTTTCCTGGTTTTCCTTTATCTCAAGCAGATTGATTCTGTCTATTCCCTCGAATTTACCCTCATAGTTCTTAAGGCCGTTGTTCAGGCCTTTGATGAGACCGGCGTACTTGATCTGCACTTCTCTGTCATCTTTTCCAGCTTGTTCGAAGAAAGCAATGATGTCTTTGTACATCTCCATTCTTTCTTTCATGTTCCTAAGGTCAAAACGGAGCTCTGCGAGTGTGCTGTTTCTGTATGTTCTCCCCGGATAGCCCATCACAAAAGAAAAATCCCCTTCTTTAAATCCTTTTGTGGAGATTTTAAGCACTGATTTCGGCTGATAAGGAACATTGTCTTTGCTGTAATCCACTCCCTTATTCTCAGGAGAAACATAAGCTCTCAAAAAGCTGAAATCGCATGTGTGTCTCGGCCACATCCAGTTGTCAACATCCCCTCCAAAATTACCCAGATCCCGTGGAGGTGCATACACGATCCGGATGTCCTTTATGCGCTTAAACCGGAACAAATAATATTGATTCCCGCTGTACATGGCTGCCACACGGGCCCGGATATCTTCCCCCTCTTTTTCAGCTTCTGCGATGAGCTTCTTTTTTGCCTTATCAATGGCTTCATATTTCTCTCTGTAGGTCATATCAGGCTTGATGGCGGACATGATCTTTTCTGTGACTTCCTCATATCCCAGAAGAACATCTGCAATATACCCCTGGGCCGGGATTTCCTCTTTTTTTGTCCAGGCGATAAATCCTTCCTGGATGTAATCTTTTCTCTTTGTAGCGGCTCTTTGAAGCGCGCCAAAAGCCACATGGTGATTGGTGAGGATCAGGCCGTCACGGCTTACAAATTCTCCGGTCCCCCCTCCCAAATGCACTACCGCGCTCATCAACCCGGTCCCGTCTTCCCTGTACAGGTCTCTGGGATTCATTTTAAGACCTTTTGCCTTGAGCTTAAGACCTTTCATCTGATGGGGCATCCACATCCCCTCATCAGCCCAGGACACAAGCGCTACGCTAAAAATTAAAAGTATAACTATTAAATATTTCAGATATTTCATACCAGACAAACCTCCTTGGTTTTCTCTATCTTTTTCATTATATCTCCATTAAATCCAAAGTCCACTCAAAAACCAAAATACCTGGAATATATTTTTCAAGACAACCTTTTTGTAATCCTTTGCGTATGTATATATGTATCGGAATTCGATAAAT
>JAGGYH010000124.1 GCA_021162615.1 Candidatus Aminicenantota bacterium | reverse complement strand
TACTCAGCGTCCGGCTTCGCCGGATGCCCTCGAAAAGCCTCATCCGAAGGCTAAATCTTCAATGTCGCCACGACCACACCTGAATTTCAGTAAGTTTAAGCAACCTCGACTTGTGAATAATCCAGGTTAGAATAGTCTATCAGGAGATAAAGAGCTGTGATCAGAACCGTTATATCTGACATGGGGAATGTGATCCTTCCTTTTGATGTTTCTGTCTTTTTAGAAAGGATTGCGAAATATTCCTCATTGGAAAAAGAGGAAATCATGAGCATGCCTGTGCTCTATGACGGATTGATCGAATCGTTTGGCAAAGGAAGGATATCTCCCAATAAATATTATAAGGGGATGAAAGAAATATTTAAGGTGGACCTCAAGTTCAAAGATTTCCTCGATATTTACTGTGATATTTTTTCACTTGATTCCTCCGTACTAGAGACATTGGCCAAAATTAAGGGAAAGTGTAAATTGATCCTTCTTTCCAATACGGATACCCTGCATTTTAATTATATAAAAAAAAGATTCCCGGAGATTTTCCTATTTGATGAGTACATACTTTCCTATAAAGTTGGAAGTGTTAAGCCTGAAGAAAAGATATTCAAGATAGCGATAGAAAAATCAGAAACAGAACCTCAGAACATTTTGTTTATTGATGATATGGAAGAAAACATCCGGGCTGCTGCAAAAACAGGTATGAAGATCGTTCATTTTAATTCCAAAACAAACTTAAAAGCTGAACTGGAAAAATTTGAGATATTTTCTCAGCCTGGATGATGAACAAGCCGCTGTTTTTTTATGAAGAGGCCAGGGGAACTATTCCTTGAAGATTTGTACGTAAATCTGTCTTTGCCTTGGGCCGTCAAATTCACAGAAAAAAATTCCCTGCCAGGTTCCCAGGACAAGGGTTCTGTTTTTTATCAGCATTTCAACTGAGGAACCGATCAGGCTGGCTTTGATATGAGCGGGGGAATTTCCTTCCGCATGGGTGTAGGTTAGGGAATCCGGTACTATTTTCCTCAGTGTCCGAAGCATGTCCTCTTTTACGGATGGGTCTGCGTTTTCATTGATGGTGACACCGGCTGTCGTATGCGGGACAAAAACAATGCAAAGGCCATTGTTTATCCCTGAAGATTTTAAAGCGTCTTTGATTACAGGGGTAACGTCAAGTAATTCTTCTTTTTGGTTTGTTGTTATTTTTATGGAAATCATCTTGAAGAGGTAACTTTATTTTAGCATAAGTCTGTTTTAAAAAAAATTTATTTTTATCCTTGACAACGAAAGGAAACATATATACATTTGTAATACAGCTACAATATTTAGTGTTTTTAATGTCAGTTATATACAATATATGGCTGTTTTTATTTGTTGAGCTTTTTGGGATGAAAAGAAAAAAACATGAAAGGAGGCCTTGGTGAGGGGTACTATTTCAAGGATAAAAAAAAGAGACGGGAAAATAACTGATTTTATTCAGGATAAAATTACAAAAGCCATATACAAAGCCATGGAATCCAAAGGCATTATGGATGAAGGAGTGGCGAAGAGTGTCTCTGATATCGTGATGTTCGTGCTGGAGGATAAGTTCGGCGGATACACAGTTCCGTCTGTAGAGCAGATACAGGATATCGTCGAAATGGTGTTGATGAAGCAGGGATATCATGAGGTTGCCAAGGCTTATATTCTTTATCGAGACAGGCACAAAGATATTCGCGAGGCAAAGAAGATAGGGATAAATCTGGAAAGATTGATTAAGGATTATATAAATGACCATGACTGGAAAGTCAGGGAGAACAGCAATGAAGGGGACATGAGCTTTTCAGGCTTAAATGCCAGGATTTCAGGAGAAGTCCTAGCTAATTTTGCATTAAATCAGATTTATTCCGAAAATGTGAAAAGAGCGCATTTGAAAGGGGACCTGCATCTTCATGACCTCTCCTATCCCATAGTCGGATACTGTGCGGGCTGGTCAATGGAGAATTTGCTGAGGGAAGGATTCGGTCATGTTGCGAATCAGGTCCACTCATTTCCGGCAAAGCATATGGAGACAGCGACGCTTCATATGGTTAATTTTATAGGGACCATGCAGGGAGAATTCGCCGGCGCCCAGGCGTTCTCCAGTGTGGATACCTTTTTAGCCCCTTTTATAAGAGAGGATAAGCTTGACTATGAGGGCGTTAAGCAGGACCTTCAAAAACTGATTTTTGGCCTGAATGTGCCGTCCAGATGGGGATGGCAGACGCCTTTCTCAAACCTTACTTTTGACTGGACGGTCCCGGAAGACATGAAAGACAAAAAGGTCATTATAGGAGGTGAGGAAAAAGAGTCTACCTACGGTGAATATCAAAGAGAAATGGATATGATTAATAAGGCGTTCCTTGAGCTCATGATGGAAGGAGATCAAAAAGGACGTGTGTTTACGTTTCCTATCCCTACTTATAACCTGACTAAAGATTTTGACTGGGATTCGCCGGTAGCAGACCTTTTGTTTAAGGTCACGGCTAAGTACGGAATTCCTTATTTCCAAAATTATATCGGTACGGATATGGACCCTGGAGATATCCGTGCCATGTGCTGCCGGTTGAATCTTGACCAGAGAGAATTACTGCAGAGGCCGGGAAACATGTGGGGGCCGGGTGATTCAACAGGTTCTATTGGAGTTGTGACTATAAATCTTAACAGAATAGGATATGAGTCAAGCAATGAAGATGAATTCTTCAGCCGGCTTAAACACATGATGGTTCTGGCAAAAGAATCTTTAGAGACGAAAAGAGAAATCGTCAATAACACATTGGCAAGAGGCCTTATTCCCTATACAAAAGTCTACCTGGGGCACTTTGACAATCACTTTTCGACCATAGGTATATTGGGAATGCACGAAGCATGCCTTAATTTTTTAAACAAGGGGATCCAGGAACCGGAAGCGAAAGATTTTACAGTACGCGTGCTTCTCTTCATGAGGGAAGTACTTAGAGATTTCCAAGAGGAAACCGGAAATCTGTATAACCTGGAGGCGACTCCGGCGGAGTCGACCTCATACAGGCTGGCAAGGCTGGATAAGCAGAAGTATATGAATATCAAAACTTCAGGAACTGATAAACATCCTTTTTTAACCAATTCCACACAGCTTAATGTTGATGCCACAAGAGATATCTTTGAAGCTTTAGAGCACCAGAAGGATATACAGCCTTACTATACAGGGGGGACTATTTTCCATGCCTTTCTCCCCGAGTCTGTGGATAAAGAAATCACGAAAAAACTGGTGAGGAAAATCGCTGAAACCAAACTTCCCTATTTCAGTATCACACCCACTTTCAGTATATGTCAGAATCACGGTTATATTCCGGGTGAAAAGAGCATTTGCCCTGAATGCGGAGAGGAGACAGAGGTTTATTCCAGAATCGTGGGCTACCTGAGGCCTGTCTCCACCTGGAATGACGGGAAAAAGCAGGAATTTGCCGAAAGAAAGACATTCAGGAAAGTAGGATAGTGTGGAATATCTCATTTTTTCCTATCCGAAGTGTCCGAATTGCGAGTCATTAAAGAAAGCACTTGAAAAGACTCCATTTCAAGGAAAAGAATACAGCCTTGTTAAAAAAGAGGGCAAGGTGAAAATCAGGGAGTATCTTAAGGTCATTAACCGGGATAAAAAGGGAGCGATAATCCTGCCGACACTGCTGATGATAGATAACGAAAAAGTGATAAAAGTTATAAACTCCCCTCAGGAGCTTCAAAATTGGCTGCGATCAAAGGATTAGAGAAGTTCGCTCCAAAGGATTTTCCGGGATATATTTCATCAACTATTTTTCTCGGAGGATGCAATTTCCGATGCCCCTTTTGTCAAAATCCTGACCTAGTTTTGAATCCGGGAGAGTTGCCCGTCATGCCTCAGGAACTATTTATTGAGTTTATTGATTCCAGAAAAGGCTGGCTGGAAGCTGTGTGTGTGACGGGAGGAGAACCACTGATACATAAAGACTTGATACAACTGCTGGGCTTGATAAAAGAAAAGGGCCTACGGATCAAACTCGACACAAACGGTTCTTTTCCTGAGAGATTAAGGGAGATCATCCAAAAGGGCCTCATAGACAGTGCGGCAATGGATATAAAAGCCCCTCTGGATAAATATTCCTTAGCATCGGGAGTGGATGTCAATGTCGAGGAAATAAAAAAAAGCATCAGTATTTTAAAAAATTCAAACATTGAGTATATGTTCAGGACAACGGTCGTCCCCGGGCTGATCGATGGAAAAAGCATTGAAGAAATAGGCAGGATGCTTGAAGGAGGGCCTCTCTTTCAGATCCAGCAGTTTTCTCCGAAAATCACTTTGGATGAATCTTACAGAACAATAGAACCCTACCCAAAGGAAGAGGTCCAGAGGCTTGGGAGGATAGCTGAAAAATACTTTGCAAAGGTAAATCTGGAGGGAATCTAAAAATGAAGTTGAAAGTCAGAAGGACAAACAGGGATGCGAAACTCCCATCCAGGGGCCACCGGGGAGATGCCGGACTTGATTTGTTTTCCTGTCAGGAATACGAACTGGGACCTTTTGAAAGCAAGGCTGTCCAGACGGGAATCAAAGTTGCGATTCCGGAAGGATATGCGGGCCTTATCTGGGATAAAAGCGGGATCTCTCTCCAATCCATCCATAGACTGGCCGGTGTGATAGATTCCGGATATAGAGGTGAAGTGAAAGTGGTTCTGATAAATCTTGGAAAAGAAACGTTTAAGATCGAGAAAGGGATGAAAATAGCCCAGATGCTTATCCAGCCTGTCGCAGCCACAGATGTGGTGGAAGTCAGCCGTTTAGAGGAGACAGCCAGGGGCCAAAAAGGATTTGGAAGCACAGGAAAATACTAAAATAACTAAAGGGGAGCGCAGTCCTATAAAGAGGCTGTGACTGCGGCAGAGGCACAAAATGTGCCTTTTGAGTGCTGGGCTTACGGATATGTCAGGGCCATGAAAAACTTTTTAAAAGAGAGGATTTTTGTTATTCTATCCAGGCCGTCTTCTCCGGAAAATATAGGGCTGGTCGCAAGAGGGATGAAGAATACAGGATTTGGTCAGTTAAGATTGGTGCTGGATCAACCGCTCAGCAAAGATGCTTTTAAAACAGCTGTTCATTCTGAAGGACTGTTAAAAAATGCAGGTGTCTATTCCAGCCTTCAGGAAGCAACACAGGACATGAATGTCGTTTTTGCCGCGGCTTCAAGGCGCAGAAGAAATTTTCCTTCCCTCACTCTTCATGATGCCGTTGAAAAGATGATGCGTTATTCTGAAAAAGCAAACATAGGCCTTGTCTTTGGAAACGAAAGGACCGGATTAATCACAAAGGAGATGCGCTGTTCGAATTTCAGGTTTTCTCTTCCTCAGGCAACAAAACAGCCCTCTTATAATCTTGCTTCAGCCGTACTCCTGACTTTATTCCAGCTTTTCATGAGGGAAAGTTCTCAAGAAAAAACAAAGGGGCTGTCCTATCCGGTTTCAAGGAAAGAACAGGAAGAATGCATTCAATTGATCATTAGAATACTTACGGATAAGAAGTTTATCCACAGCGGCAACCGGGAGCATATTATTGACAGGATGTATGACCTGCTCGGAAGGCTGGAAATGACCCAAAAAGACAGGAGCCTGCTTCTTGCTGTTTTTGCAAAAGGAGTGGAGGATAAAAGATAAAGGAGGAGTCATATGAGTCAAATAAAAAAGATATATTTCACGGTCGTTCTGTTTCTTGTGTTTTCTTTAACGGCAGGACCGTTCCTGCTCAAAGCCGGTGCCTTAGAGCCGACAGAGAACGGGATAGAAATAGAGATACTTTATGATAATTATATTTATACTGATGGAACCAAAGCTGATTGGGGTTTTTCTTGCCTTATAACCGGAACGGAAAAGACTATTCTTTTTGACACAGGAACAAACAGCCGGATTCTCTGGCATAACATCAAAGAACTGGAAGTTGATATGGATAAGGTGGACACCATTGTGATTTCCCATAATCACGGGGACCATACAGGAGGGCTCTTTTCTGTTCTTGAGAGAATTGAAGAGGTGCCGGTTTATATCCCTTCTTCATTTCCTGACAGTTTTGTCCGTTCAATCGAAGAAAAGGGCTCAAGGGCAGTCAAGGTATCCGGCCCTCTCGAAATATGCGAAAATGTTTTTTTGACCGGAGAAATGGGAACGTCCATTAAAGAGCAGTCCCTGGCCATAAGAACAGAAAAAGGTTCAGTGTTGATCACAGGCTGTGCTCATCCCGGTATCGTAAACATAATTGAAAAAGCAGATGAAATCCTTGATGAGAAAGTCTATTTTGCGTTGGGCGGTTTTCATCTTATGTCAAAGACAAACAATCAGGTCGGACAGATTATCAGCAGATTTCATGAGCTGGGCGTCACTATGTGCGGGGCCACACACTGCACAGGAGATAAAGCCATAAGTCTTTTTAAAGAAGCATATGGGAAAAATTATGTAACCATGGGAGTCGGCCGGGTCATTGAGATAAAATGACTTGTGTATCTCCTTTAACTTAATATATGTATGAGATTGATGACCCAGTTGATGAGAAAAAGTAAACCGAGGATTATAATTCCCTTATTTAAAATTTTTCCTGCTCGAATCAAAAATTTATTTTGATGAGCAACAGATATGACAGCTGCTCTATAAAAAATCTGAAGACAGAGGTAGAAAAGAGTCAGTATTCCGAGTCTGTGAAAGGCAAAACTGGCTTTAACCCGTCCGTGTGCGGCTGCGACAAGGGAACGGGTAAGGCCGCATCCCGGGCACGGAAGTCCCGTTAGATTACGAAAGGTGCAGACCTCAGGCAGGGGCAGCCTGCCCAGCATCAAATAGGGATTTTCATTGGTCGGAGGTTTGAGAACAAGGGAGCCGGCTGTAATAGAAAAACAAACAAAAAGGACGATGAAATGGGGGGTATCAACAGGTAGATTTCTCAACTGAAGGCATTTTTCACTTCTGGTTTTGTTAACACCACAAGACACCATATCCCAATAGGGAGCCCTATGATGCAGCAGGGGCTTATGCAGGGAATCATTGCCAGAATACTGGCGGTAAAGGCCAGGCCCCATTGTTTGAGTTCTTTCATTTTTAATGAAGCAAAAATAATCAATGCAGCCACCACAATCCCTACGAATGAGCTCCCTATGGCGAATGACCCCTGGAAAAGTTCCCCGATGTTGACAGGAATGTCGTCGGGTAATTCAGAATAAATGTCTGGTATGCTGAGAAAGCTTATTCCTATGATAAGAGAAACCAGAGTTCCCAGACAAGAGAGGGCTCCTATGATACCTGTTATCAGAAGTCCTATGGAAGGTGCGGCAACCCGGTCTTTTATATCTTTTGAGACCCCTGCTGGTTCTTTTGTTTCATTCATGTCCTTCTCCTTTCATTTTTTTCACTTCAAAAGACTAAATAATGATTTTATCCCCTATGTTTTATAAAATAGGATAATGAGAATCAGGTTGATAGTCAATAAAAAAGTGCCTGCCAGAGAGCTCTTTTGACCCTGCGGCTGTGTTTACACGTTCTTAAAGGCCGGATTTATGGCTTGAATTGAATATCATTTCCAAGGTTGACTAATACGGACAGAGGTGATATATAGGAGGAGTGTCAATATCACGGGGTGAATTATTGTTGACATGTCCAGAAAAAAAATGAAGAAATTCAAGAATTTTATTTTAGAGCATTTTGAATTATCTTTGGTTTTTCTTGTTTTTCTTGGGATTATTGGGATAGCGCTTCTCGTCCAGTACAAGTTGGCCTTTCTTAACTTTTTTTTTCTCCCTGTCATCATTTCAGGACATTTTCTCGGAAAGAAGCACGGTGTGCTGACAGCCTTTTTTAGTATTCTTGTGGTGGTTTGTTATCTTTTGTTCACCGGTAAAATTTCCCAGGCTGAGAATAGTTTATCCTTCAATGAGTTCATCAATCTTTTAACTTGGGGAGGTTTTTTGCTTCTGACAGGGGCTATAGTGGGGACAGCTTCGGAGCAAAGGGAAAACAGGCTTAAAAAGCTGAAAGACGCATACATTGGAATCCTGGAAATCATGTTTAAATACTTGGAATGCGGTGATGAGGAGCAGCCTGCATCTGTAAGGATATCTCATACAGCAGGAAAAATTGCCGCGGCTGCCGGGCTTGAAACCAGGGAAGTGGAAAACATCAAATCAGCCGCTCTTTTATCTGAGTCCAGCAGCCTCCATAAAAGTCTTTCTTTCTTTTATGAGATCTCGGATTTTTGGGCTAAAGAGATGAAGATATCGGAATCTTCTCTGAGTGACAGAGAGAAAGTCATATTGGAATCAACCGCATCCCTATTGGATGAGATCCATCCTCTGATTGAGGATTTCTATCAGAATTATGTTAGAAATCCGGGCGACCTTGATAAAGACCTGAAGAATATCAGTCTGGGAGCCAGCGCTATTGCCCTTGCGAATATATATGAGAAAATCTTAAAACAAGGCCCTCCTTTTATGGGTGTCACAGAGTTTGGAAATATAAACAGCATCAAAACTCTTGGGGGCAGGACTTTTCCTGAACTAGCAGTCCAGGCCTTTATACTGGTGGTATCAGGGACTTGAGTGAAAGCAGTTTATAATTTTCTTTTCCCAAGAGGGGTGAAGACTTTCAGGGCCTTTGGAAATATACTTATTTCTACTCTGTCTGTTTTCCCTAAGAGTTCCCCGTTGTATTGAACAGGGAGCCTTTTCCCTTTTATGATTATTTTTTTGGCTTTAAAGTGTTTTTGTGTTTTCTGAAAAGTACCGAAATAAATGCCGGGGAAAAAGAGCAGAAATTTCAGGTTGCTTATTTCAAAAAAAGTCATATCTATATAACCGTCATCTAGTTCTGCTTTGGGTGCGATCTTCCATCCGTATCCGAAGTGCTTGCTTTTCCCAATGAATCCGTCAAATACTTTCAGTTTAAGATGTTTCCGATCAAAATGAGCTCCTTTATCGTCAAGCGCCTGAGAAAGCTCTATTTCCTGTTCCTTTCTGGATAAACGCAGCATGATCCTTGCGGCAAGAATATGGCCTAAAAAACCCGGTATTTTGGTTTTGAGTTTTTCTACGAGCACCTGAGCTGTCGCCCCGACACTTCCGAATGAAGCGTATTTACTGTTTATTTTAATGAGGTCGATCTCTTTGGTATTGCCCTGTTTTATGATTTTCAAGGACCTTCTTATACTGAGTGGAATATTTAAGGAGATGCGAAAAGCATTTCCGCTTCCCAAAGGGATGATTCCCAGTGTGACATTCCTGTTTTTCCCTGATTCCATGATGCCCTGAATCACATCAGCTATGGTTCCGTCTCCTCCGGCAACGATGATGAGATCTGAGTCTTCACAAAGTCTTTTTGCTGTTTGGATAGTGTATTCTTTATTTTTCGGTGTGGCGGTTATTTTCCCGGGAATATTTTTTTTTATATAGTTTCTGACCAGGCGGTTCCTTAACCACTTCTTATTTGCGGCATAGGGATTGATTATGCAGGAACATCTTTTATTGGATGGAAAGCTCTCTTCTTTCATAAGATGTATGAACGATTCAGGATAAATGTCTCAAATTCTTCAATCTCTCTTTTTATCAGAAAATTTTTTCCAATACAATAAAAATGTTACTTGTGTATCCTTGACTATTATCTCGCCTGTCCGATAAAATCTTTAAGTGATGGCCTGGATTATTCACAAGTCGAATCTTGCTATAGTTGCTATCGTCATTCTTGAAATAATCTTGCATATCGCTGGAACAAAATGAATAATGAAAACATCGCCATTTTTTTATGAATAGGTCAGGATAGTGAAGATGAAGGATTTAGATGAGGTCATAGAGTCCAAGGGAAGAAAGTTTTTGTTCTTTGTAGAAAAGTCCAATGATGAAGAAGACTACATCAAATACGAGCAGCTTCGTCGTGAGATTTGGATGGATCCTTATGACAGCCTATCCTGTCCCAGAAACATGGCAAGTGAGAATTATTTCAATGACGGAAGCAGCCTTTTTATAGGCGTTTATGCAGGCGATGAAAAAGGGAATATTCAGCGGGACACGGCCCGTTTCATAGGGTTTGCTTATGGCTATATAGGAGTGATAAACAAAGATATTGCTTATAAAAAAGCCGGCAATCTTAATTTTTACTCCCAGTATGCGGCGGTTAAAAAGGAATACCGGAATTTAAAACTGGGACTGCTTCTTAAACTGTATCAGAAGAAAGCAGTGCAGGCTTTGTTTCATATTGATTCCATAACATGTACGTTTGATCCTCTGACAGGAGTGAACGCATACAGAAACATCTATAAGCTGGGAATGGAGGTCATTGATTATAAAATATCTTATTATAGAGGTTTTTCCGGGATTTTAAACAGAGCCGATATCCCTTCTGACAGATTTTTGGCTTTATGGAGATTAAGCGGGCAAAAAGAAAAACCTGATTATGACCTGGATTCGCTGTTTCAGACAAAAGAACTTGTTGTCAGCTCATCTGAAAGAAGGATAGGAGGAAAGACAGGGGAGGTCATGACACAGGTGAGCCATGAGATTGATTGTGATGTGCTTCAGTCCCTGAAGCCGTATGCTCTCATTGAGATCCCCTATGATTTTTATGGGATGCTCCAGGAAACAGATGTATCTGATGATAAAGTCAGGCGAATTCCTCTGGACTGGAGAATAAGGACCAGGAAGGCATTCACAGAGCTCTTTAAAACAGGATATAGGATTGTGGATTTCAGGTGTAAAAAAATCAACAGCATGAAAAGGAGTTTTTATGTTTTATCAAAAAAAGCATAGAAACTTCGGCCAGTCAGCATTGACAAGGGACAGGCGCTCAGATAAAAATAAAGGATCACACCTAAAAGGAGATGCTATGAATAATAAAGCATTGGTCTTGTTTTTAACGTTATGTTTGGTTTTTTTATTTTTTTTCAACTCGTGTTCGGGTGAGAAAGAAAGGGACAAGCAGGAGGCCGAAGCCATGGAAACACACAAGAAGATATTAACGGTTGACACGCACTGCGACACACCGATGATGCTGGCTGAAGGAGAATATGATATAGGGGAGATGCACGGCGCTGGATTGGAAAGAAGAGGAAAGATCGACCTTCCCCGCATGAAACAAGGGGGGCTTGATGCGGAATTTTTCGCCGCATTTGTGGCCCAGGGGGAAAGAACAGAACAGGGATACGAAAAGGCAAGAGAAAGAGCGGGCCTCCTTATAAAATCAATTTATGATATGTGTGATAAATATCCTGAAATGGTCAGTCTTGCCACTGAACCCGATGATGCCTACAGACTTGCGGAACAGGGGAAGATCGCAGCATTCATTGGTTTAGAAAACGGATATCCTATTGGAAAAGACCTGGCTCTTGTGGAGGAGTTTTATAACAAGGGAGTCCGCTACATCACTTTGTGTCATTCCAGTGACAATGATATCTGCGATTCTTCCACGGACAGAAGAGAGCCCGAGGACAATGGTTTGAGCGAGTTCGGGAAAAAGGTGGTGGAAGAATGCAACCGCCTCGGGATGATGATCGACGTTTCCCATGTTTCTGATCAGACATTTTTTGATGTTATCAAACTTTCCCGCGCTCCTGTCATTGCCTCGCATTCCAGTGTGCGCGCTCTCTGTGACCATCCCCGGAATTTTTCGGACGAAATGCTGAAAGCTCTGGCAAAAAAAGGGGGCGTGATCCAGATCTGTTTTGTTTCCAGTTTCATAAAGGAAGAAGAGTCCAATCCCGAGAGGGAGAAGGCCATGGCAGAGCTGCAGGAAAAATACGGCGATTTTTCAAAAATAAAGGATGAAGAGGTCAGGCAGAAAGCCAGAGAAGAATTCATGGAGATATATAAAAAATATCCCAGGCCAAGAGCGTCCGTAGAGGATATGGTTGACCATATTGATTATGTGAAGGAGCTGATCGGGGTCGATTATATAGGAATAGGGACAGATTTTGACGGCGGCGGCGGCCTTGAAGGCTGTAACGATGTCAGTGAAATGCCCAATGTGACAAAAGAGCTGTTGAAAAGGGGTTACACAGAAGAAGAGATAGAGAAGATCTGGGGTGGAAATTTAATGAGGGTTTTCAGAAGAATCATAGAGTTATCGGATTCTCAAGAATAAAGAGTGTTTTTCAATGTGACAAACGGGATGACCATGGATTTTTTCATCCGCTCCCCGTAGGGTGACGACCTGTGATTCGGTTATTAAAGTGAAAAGAAAAAAGTCTGTCGAGCTGTCTTTTTTTATAGGCGTGTTTTTTCTGGCCCTTTCTCTCTTATGGGGAGCAGAAGTTAAGGACAAAAAGAGCGATGAGTCCTGGATGGGCGTTTACCTGGAAGGAGTCAAAGCCGGTTACAGTCATTCCTATACAGAGGCTTTTTTTAAAGAAGGCAGAAAATATTCAAAAACATACAGCGAAACGAATTTAAGAGTCACCCGTTTAGGAGGCAGCCCTATTGAGATCGTGACCGTACAGGAGTCTCTGTATGATGATAAGGGATATCCGGTGGAGATGGTCGTGAGAACAAAGATGTCAGAGACGGAAACAGTGATTAGAGCAGGTATCAGTCAGGGATTCATCCTTTTTGAGATGGGCGGCAAAACAGTCAAAGAAATACCTAATAAAAAATCCTTTTATCTTGAAGTTCCTGTTGAGGATTGGATCAATGAGAACAAATTTAAAAAGGGAGCTGTTTTTGATTTTTTTATACTCGACCCTGTTGCTTATTCTATTTCAGAATGCCGTTATGAGGTCCTTGGTAAAGAAAACATACGTATCCTGGGAAAGGATTACAAGTTATGGCACACCCGCTCTGAGCTCACATCTCTCGTCCCGGTGGTTGCAGAAGAATGGATTGATGACAAGGGAGACATCTATAAATCTGAGGTATGGACGGGCATACTCAACACGATTTCTCTGAAAATGTCCAAACAGGAGGCTCAGGAGAGAGAGGACAGAACGGTTGATATCGCTTATTCTACGGTCATCCGGCCTGATAAGGAGCTTGAGAATCCCCGGGAAATCCGGAGCATGACTATGGAGTTCAGAGGATTGTCCGGAGAAAAGATGGACAGCTTTCCATGGGACAGCAGAAGTCAGAAAATAAAGGAGAGAAAAGAGGATTCTTTTATCATACAGACGGGATCGGTGATTTTTGATGAAGAGAAAGCTGTTTCCTTTCCCGTGAGAAAGGAAGAACTCAAATCCTCTCTTGAGCAGACCCTGTTCTGTCAGTCGGATGACCCTGATATGAGAGCAACGGCTGAGAGGATTGTGGGAGAGGAGAAAAATTCATGGAGAGCGGCTGAGAAGATCGCTGCCTGGGTCAGAAAAGAGGTAATGCCCAATTATAACGTGGGTTTTGCTTCCGCAAAGGAGACGTTAAAGAACAGGGAAGGAGACTGCAGTGAATACACGGTTCTTTTTACGGCTTTGTGCAGGTCTATAGGAATACCGGCAAGGGCTTCCGTGGGGATCATGTACGGCGGGAGTTTTTTCGCGTACCATATGTGGCCTGAAGTCTATGTGGGCGAATGGATTGATTTGGATCCAAAATGGTTCTGTGTTGATTCAAAAACCGGTGTGTATTACACGGATGCCACTCACATTAAGTTCGGAAGAACCGAACTGGATGAGAACTTATTCAGGGAAATGGTGCTCTCTGCATCAGAAATAATCGGGAAACTCAGTATTCGCATTATCAAATACAAATGAGCCTGCAGCATAAGAGATTTTGACCATGAAAGCCTATCTGGATTGTTATCCCTGTTTTTTTGTTCAGACCCTGAATACAATGAGGTTGATCACATCTGACGAAGAAGAGATATGGAAGGTGCTGAAAGCGGTCAGCTCCTTTCTGCCGAGCTTGTCTTTTGATGCAACTCCCCCAGAAATAGGACGTGAGGTTTACCGTATCATTTCTGATATGACTGGAGTGGAAGACCCTTATCGTGAGGTCAAAAAGCGCTGCACGCAGCAGGCGCTGGATCTTTATCCTGATGTGAAGGAAAAAGTGAAAAAGGCCGGGAACAGCCTATTGGCTGCCGCTAGAGCAGCTGTGGCAGGAAATATCATTGACTTTGGAGCCCAGGCTGAGTTTGATATAAAGAAAGACTTGGACCGGATTTTAAAACAGGATTTTGCTGTCAATGACTTCGAACGGTTCGCCCGGATGGTCAAAAAGTCAAAAAAGGCTGTTTACCTGGCAGACAATGCCGGGGAGACTGTTTTTGACCGGGTACTGATCGAAGAGATGGCTGTTCCTGTCGTCTATGCTGTAAGGGATAAGCCCGTTATCAACGATGCCGTGATAGAGGATGCCGTAGAAGCCGGGATAGACAGGGTCGCACAAATCATATCCTCTGGAAGTGACGCGCCGGGGACCATATTGGGCTGCTGCAGTGACGATTTCAGAGATATCCTTAAAAGCGCGGACCTTATAATAAGCAAAGGCCAGGGAAATTATGAGGCTCTTTCTGAGGTCCAAGGGCCGATTTTTTTTCTTTTAAAGTCAAAATGCCCTGTGATCGCGAAAGACATCGGTGTCCCGGAGGGAAGTATAATCCTGATGGAGCAAAAAAAATACAGGGCATAGGATAGAAAGAGGACACAAACCAAGGAGGTGTCTATGAGTGAAAATAATGTATTAAAGGGAAACGGTGATAAAGGTTTTTCAAGAAGAGATTTCGTTAAGTACCTTTTAGCCGGTTCATCTGTTTCCATCGCAGGTTTGTCCAAACTCAACGCATCCATTTATCAAAGCATAACGGATTTAAACCAGAAGTATATTCAGGATGAAGCTCCGGATGGCGTTTACTGGGATGCGATAAGAGAAAAGTTCATGTTTCAGGACGGGCTGGTCATGATGAACAACGGAACTGTGGGGCCCATGCCCAAGACCGTGTTCAATACCCTGATAAAGACCTTTAAGGTCCAGGCAACCTCTCCCGTACATACCTACACCTATATCCCCAGGCAAAAAGAGGAAATACGCTCCAGGATCGCAGCGTTTATCAATGCGTCTCCGGATGAAGTGGCGGTGGTGCGGAATACCACGGAAGGCATGAATTTCGTGGCCAATGGATTGGACCTCAAACCCGGCGATGAAGTCCTCCTCTCTTCCATGGAGCATCCCGGGGGCACCCATCCCTGGAAGATAAAGGAAGCGCGCTGCGGCATCAAAGTCACGGAAGTGCCCATCGGCCTTCCTCCTAAAAGCGTAGATGAGTTTGTGGGCAGTTTCAAAAAGGCCATCACCCCGAAAACCAGAGTCATCAGTGTGAGCCATACGGTTTATATTTCCGGCCTTATTTCTCCGCTGAAAGAGCTCTCGCAGATGGCTCATGAAAAAGGCCTGCTTGTGGCTGCTGACAGCGCGCACGGCATGGGAATGCTGGACCTGGATATAAAAGAGCTGGGCGTTGATTTCCTTGCCACAAGCCCTTATAAATGGCTGGGAGCGCCCACAGGCGTGGGTGTTTTTTACGTGCGCAAGGAGGCCCAGGACCAGCTGTGGCCCACTATTACCACTTCAGGATGGGACCGGCCCACAGCCAGGAAATACGAGACTTTAGGACAGCGCGCGGACGCACTCATCATAGCCCTCGGGGAGGCCGTGAATTTCCAGAATTATATCGGCAAGGTACGGATCGAACAGAGGATCAAGTCTCTGGCAGGATATTTCAAGCAGGAGTTGAAAAAAATACCGGGCGCAAAGCTCCATACTTCAGAAGACCCGTACATAAGCGGGGGCCTGACCGCGTTTTCAATTAAAGGCGTGGAACCAAGGGATATCGTGGATTATGTGAGGCAGAAATACAATATCGTGATAAGAACGGTGGGAAGAACGGACAGAGGGACCTACGGATGCCGGGTGTCCACCCATTATTACATCAACCACAGAGAAATCGACCAACTGCTGGAAGGGATCAGAAAAATCGCAGGGCAGAGAAACTGATACCCTTAGATTTTGTTATTTAATGGTAATAGAATAAAGTTGGTGGTATGCAGCTTTTAGCTGCTAGAGATAGTCCTGCACTTCACACAAGGTTGCGTGCATGTACCGCAGTATGGTCCGTTTGAACTACTAGTTTTGCAGTGGCAGAGGACGCTCTCTTCTATTTTACCGCGGATAAGAACCTGAAGTTCAGGCTTTTTCCACCTTTTTTTCATAAGTTTTCTCCTTATTTTGCTTCCTTACCTCTAAAATATTCCCTTTTTTAGGATTTGTCAAGTGATTTTAGGCGGGAATACCTCTCATGGGCGGTCCGGCAGAAATACTCCACAGGTTCATCCAGAACGCTCTGTTCCAGAAAAGAATGAGCCGGACACCACAGGCACAGGTTGATGATGGGGCAGGTCCGGCAGTTTTCAAGAAATGCTTTTTTATCCGAAGTGAGGCTTCTTACAGAAGGGACGAATCGCTCCCAGGCTTCTTTAAAGGTTCCTTTTCTCAGGTCATACATGAAGTCCGGATGATAGAGGGATGAGCACAGCCTGAAATTTCCGTCAAACCCCAGAGTAAAGCTTGAAACGCCGGCTCCGCAGGAAAAAAGGTAATGGTGCGTAATTTTTTCAAAGTCCTCGCTTACCAGGCGGCCGCATTCTTTTTTCAAAGAATCAAACCGTTCCGGATCTGAAAGCTCCAGACGGGCGATTTCTTCGGGGCTGAGCCTTTCCTGCTTGATATCTGTGTTTTTTTCTGGATCCCGGTCGAATCTCAAATGAAGAAAAGGGTCGAACCGGAAGTAATCCTTGGTCGCCTTACGGCAGAACTCCGCTATCTGCGGAAGCTCTTTATAGTTTGATTTAAGCGCCATGGCCTTGAGCCTGACTTTGATGTTGTTTTCCAGAAGCAGGTTCAATCCTTTCTGGAAAGCCTCGAAAGAGCCTGGTACGCGGGTTACTTTTTCAAAGGTCTTTTTGGTGGCTCCGTAGACCGTGACTTCAATATCCCGGGGAGGGTATTTTTTGAAAAGCTCTATGTGCCGGTCTGTGATCAAAGCGGCATTGGTGAATACGGAGACCAGAAGCCCCATTTTTTTTAATTTCATGTAGATTTCTGAAAAATCTCTGCGCAGCAGAGGCTCTCCTCCGGTCAAAAGGCACCACAGAGCCCCTCTTCGAACAGCTTCGCGGGCAATGTTTGTGATCTCCTCTGCGGAAAGCTCTTTTTTAAGGGCTTTTTTGTCTCCCGGAGGCAGATTGATATAGCAGTGGCGGCAGTTGAAAGGACAGCGGGCCGTAAGCTCGATATCAAATGAATAAAGATGCCTTTTTTCCTTGAGCTTTTCCCACAGCCTGAAATCAGTAAGCCTGAGAGAAGAGGTATAAGATTTTTTCATTTATTTTTTTGACAGGATCTTTCGTTTGAGCAGTTCTTCAAGAAGGCCTGTCACATCTTTTTCTATTTCCCCGGATTCTGCTTGATATTCGTCTGAGAGCTCTGAGATGATCTTTTCGACCGATTTTTTACCGTCCAGCTTTTTCCAGATCGCTCTGCCCGTATCATTAAGGGTGAAGAGCTCGTCCTCCATATCTCCCACGCCGGATGTGAGCGGGACGATGATGAGTTCCCCCTCAATATCCCTAGCTACGATCTCATCCGAGGGGGCATAGATATCCTCTCTTTTTACTTTTTCTGACAATATCTCCTCCTAATAACCTTTGTTATGATTTTATACGGCGCAGCCTTTTTTTCCAATCTTTTATTTCCCAGGCTTTTTCTCCTTTCTTAAGAAGCCCCATCGATTGGGCTTCCAGATGAGCGGCCCGGCAGTAGTACTCTACAGGCGTATCAAGGGTCCCGTGCTCCATCCAGGAGCGGGCCGGGCACTGCTCGCACAGGGCGCTGAGAAAACACAGGGCGCAGCGGGAAAGATAATCAGGATTTTTAGCTTTCATCGTCCGGACTTTCGGAAAAAAACGCGTGAGGGCATCTTTTAGAGAGCCTTTTTTAAGGTCATAAACGGTCTGAGGGTGCCGCAGCAGCATGCAGAGCTGGAAATAGCCGTAGGCATCCACGCACCCCCCTCCCTGCCCGGCCCCGCATGTAAAAAGGTTTTCCCCTGGTATTTCACAAAATTTCAAGCAGAATTCTTTTTTCTCTTTGAGCCACTCTTCTTTTTTTCTGGATAAAAATTTAAGGCTTTCCTCAGGCGTATTTCTTAATTTTTCAATGATATTGTTTTTTTTTCTGGAATCTCTTCTGGCTCTCAGGTCAAAAAAAACAGTGTATCCAGGCACGTTGTCTTCCCATGGGAGTTTTGAGGCAAAGTCTTCAAATTCGTTTATCTCGTTTTTTGTAAAGGAAAAATAAGGGATTTTGATTTTAAAGGGAATATTGTATTTAAGAAGCAGGTTGAGGCCGTTCCTGAATTTTTCATAGGAACCTATGGTTTGTGTGACCTTTTCATAGGTCCTTTGGCTCATGCCGTAGGCAGTGACTTCAATGGCGTCAAGGGGCGGGATCTTTTTGAAGACAGAGCAGAGCCTTTCGTCGATGAGTGTGGCATTGGTGAAGATGCTTGCCCTGAGGCCCAGTTTTCTGGCATGAATATAAATTTCTTTAAAATCTTCTCTTAACAGAGGTTCTCCTCCGGTAAAGCGGACATCAAGGCAGCCCAGGGAAGAAGCCTCATCAAGGATCTCTTTGATTTTCTTTGTGGACAGTTCCTTTTTTTCGGCAAGAATGCTGTCTTTGGGCTGGTTTATGTAGCAGTGGATGCAGTTGTTGTTGCACCGTTCCGTAAGTTCCATATCCAGCTTTGCCAGAAGAGGGATGCTTTTATAGAGCGGATGTGTATAGATATTTTTTTTGGAATAAAAGATTTCTTTGCTTTCGGTTTTTTTGTTTTTTTCTTTCATTTCTCAAGCGGGTGCTTTAAAGGTTCAGGTTTTGGAAAGGAGGCTGTCTATGACGTTTGTAATGCTGCCCTGTTTGTTGAAGTAGAGCTCATAACAGGGGATTTCCCGGCTTATATCATGAGCCAGTGTGATCATTTTATCCCACCAGTCAGGCGTGACCAGAGGTTTTACGATGCAGTCAAGGATGCGCGTTGTTATTTCTCTTCTGTCTTCCATGGATTTGATTCTGTTTTCTTTTGATTTATTGAGAAAAAAGAGCGCTTTTAACCTGGCTCTGGCCGCGGAAATATCCGGAACCTCTCCATGACTCCAGGTTCCGTAAAGATAAAACTTATGGCCGGGCTTTTTTCGGATGATATTCCGGTCATCGCAGAGAATTTCGGATCTGTCTTTGAATATTTTGACCATGGTTGATTTCCCGGCTTCGGAGTGGCCCGCAAAAGCAAGGCCAAAGCCTTTATAGATAAGGCCTGCTGAATGGAGGATGCATCCGTTTTTATCCGGAAGGATCCTGGCCAGAAGGATCTGGTCGCTGGGGAAAAAGGTCAGGGAGGTCATGTTTCCGGATTTGATCAGGTCTGTGCCCTCATGATATATGCGGCCTTTGGTATGGCTGGTGTTAAATCGGGCGATTTTAAATATCTTTTCTTCTTCTTGCTCGGGATAGAAGCCGATATAGAGCCATCCGTCATCTTTTTTATAGATCTTCCAGGGTGGATTGTCATAGACCCTATGACCGAGGTCACTGTTTTTTAACCCGGGAAGGCTAAAAGAATGGTGGATGGATATCATTTCCTCTCCGGGGCCTTTGGCTTTGAAAAGCCTGAATTTGGGATGGAATGTGGACTCGGTAAGAGGAAGGTCAGAGGACACTTTGATGGTGATATCTGCGATGTTATAGTATCTTGTATATTTGCTGCTTTTTTCTTTTTTTTTCAACAGTTACTCTTGGGTTATATTTTTGAAGATAATGATACACCGGAAAAGGCTTCAGTTCAATACAAACCGCGCTTTTTTGTTAACAGGAACCGGTTTTGCCTTGATGCCTCCAGGAAGGGGACAGGAAAATCCTTAGCTAAAATTCAAATATTTTTTTTGACAGCTCCGGAATGCTTTGTTTCTTTTCATCAATAGGCTTTATCCGGAACCTGTAGCTGTAGTATTTTTCCAGAAGCATATATTCCGGATGAGGCCTGGCTCCCCAGGAATTATCTCCTCCCACTCCCATCTGTTTGAAATCCAGATTAAGTGAGGTCAGGTCTCGCGGTTTGACATCACAGGTATGCCGGTTGACCTCTCTCGCGTTTTCATTGAATGTGGATGTCTTTTTTTCTGATTCAAAGTCTACTGTCAGGTTGTGGTGCGCGCTGAAGCTGAGCACGGGCATACCCACCACCAGAAGGCCGACTCCCTCTCTGTTTGTCAGGGAAAGCCACCTTGTCTCGGTCCTGTTTCCGTTTTCCTGAGGGCGGATATAGGCAAAGGAGAGGTCTTTGACCATTTTTTCATAAAGCCCGACACTGGCTGCTGTTTTACGGTCCCAGTAGTTTTCAAAAGGCCCTTTCCCAAACCATTTGAGGTATTCGAACTCACGGGGAAGCTGCATGTTCATGCCCAGCCTGGGCAGCTCGGGAAGAGAGGAATCCAATTTTTCAAAATCAATTTCTACGATAATATCACCGCTTCCTGTTATCGTGTATGCGGAAGTGTAATGGGCTACGGCCGTCCCTTTTTTATCTTCCATATCAAATTGAAAGGTCAATCTCACGGCTTTTTTTGAGAGTTGTTCTATTTGAGAGTCCGTGATTTTTCTTCTTTCTCCTGCTTCTTTCCATATACTGCAGCGGACGGGCATCCCGTTTCCGAAGTCATTATCAGTGGGAGCTCTCCAGAAATTGGGGGCAAGGGCTTTCTTGATGAGCTCTTTTCCTTTAAAAATCATGGATCTCAGAGCGCCTGAATTCAGGTCAAAACAGATCGTGAAATCATCCCCTTTAATCACGGCTTCAGATTCACTGCGTTCCAAGTGGATGTCAGCCCAGTTTTCCGGATTTTCAGGAGCGATTTTTTCATAGACGGGCAGCTTGAACTGCTGGTGCGCCATGATATGCCCTTTGGGGAGAAGGGAACGTTCTTCTTTTTCTTTGAGATACAGGTCGAGAAAGTATTCCGAGCCGGGTTTTATCTGGGGAAGGCTGTACCCCAGTTCGATGTCTTTGCTCTCAAGAGGAGGTATTTCAAGGTTGTCTATGCGGCCTAAACTGATTTTTTCTCCGTCCTGCTCTATGGTCCATTCGAGTTCGAACAGGGACAGATCAGTGAAGCTGAACTTATTCGAGACAGATATCTTTCCCGAGTGCAGGTCAACGGGTTTGAATCCAGCGTACTGATAGACCTTTTTTACTTCATGAAGAGCAGGGTGCGGTGTCCTGTCAGGATTGACGAGGCCGTTTATACAGAAATTTCCGTCGCTCGGCACACCCGGAGGGCCGAAGTCTCCTCCATAAGCCCAGAACTCTTCGTTGTTTTCGTTTTTCTTAACAAGCCCCTGGTCCACCCAGTCCCATATGAAACCGCCCTGAAGGATTTTATAATTTTCGATCACATCCCAGTAATCCTGAAGATTGCCGTTGCTGTTTCCCATAGCATGGGAATACTCACAGAGAATAAGGGGCCTGTCTTCACTGCTGTTTGCGTATTTCTGGAGGTGGCCTATCCGGGCATACATGGGACAGTAGATATCGGAATGTCTTTGTTTTGCGTTTGTCTGATGGCCCTCTCTTTCATACTGTACCGGCCGGGTATTGTCTCTGCTCTTGATCCACTGGTAGTTGGCAAGCATATTGTGGCCGTCTCCTGCTTCATTACCTAAAGACCAGATGATTATTGAGGGATGGTTTTTATCCCTCTCCACCATTTTTTCAGCCCTGTCCAGATGGGCGGCTTTCCATTCAGGCTTATCAGCCAGGGTGACATCTTTTTGATATCCCATTCCGTGTGATTCTATATTGGCTTCATCAATGAGATACAATCCGTATTCATCGCACAGTTTGTACCAGGCCACTGGCTGTGGATAATGAGATGTTCTGACAGCGTTTATGTTTGACCTTTTCATCAGCCTTATATCTTTCAACATGGTTTCTCTGTCAACAACATGGCCTTTTCGTTCATGATGTTCGTGAATATTGACTCCCTTCAGATAGACCGGCACTCCATTGATATGAAGCTGTTTGTTTTTTATTTCAACACTGCGGAACCCCACTTTACAACCGAGAGCTTCTACTATGCCGCCGGAGCGGTTTTTTAAGCTGATGAGAAGAGTATAAAGATAGGGGGTCTCAGCGCTCCATTTTTTTGGGTTCTCTGCTTCTTTTGTAAACATCACCATGTTTTTGCCATTTTCTATGGTTATGGTTTCCGAGCCGGAGAGGATTTCTTTGTCTTGGTCCCTAAGAGAGAATTCAACTGTGTGCGGGATTGCTTCCGTCAAAAGGCTCTTGATTTCTATTTGAAGGGAGAGTTTCCCGTCTTTGTAGGCATTGATAAGGCCTGTTTTTACAAAAAAGTCTCTTATGTAGACTTTGTTCCTGGCTAGAAGATAAACGTCTCTCTGAATACCGCTTAATCTCCAGAAGTCCTGGTCTTCCAGATAGCTCCCATCGCACCACCTGTAGACTTCTACGGAGATAGAGTTCCGGCCTTCCCTGATGAAAGGAGTTATGCGAAACTCTGCAGGCGTTTTGCTTCCCTCATTGTATCCGACTTTTTGGCCGTTTATCCAAACATATAGAGCAGAACTCACAGCCCCGAAATGGATAAAGATTTCTTTGTCTTTCCATTCTTTGGGAAGCCTGAAGTCGCGTTTGTATGAGCCGACTGGATTATAGTTGTGGTGGATGTAGGGAGGGTTCTTTTCAAAGGGGTAGCCTGCGTCTATATAAATTGGGATTCCGTATCCCTGCAGTTCCCAGTTGCTGGGAACCGGGATGTCATCCCATCCGTTCGTATTGTAATCCGGTTCGAAAAAGTAATAAGGCCTGTCTCCGGGCTTTCTTGACCAGTGAAATTTCCAGATCCCGTTTAAATTGAAATAATAAGGAGAATCTTCTTTTCTGTCTGCAGCAGCCTGTTCTTTCTCAGCATAAGGAATAAAACTGGCCCTGGGAGATTCCCTGTTTATTTGAAAGACCGCTGGATTTTCCCAGTCTCTGGGCTCTGTTTCTTTATAGGTTCTTTTCGCATATTTATCCTCTGTTGTGCAGCTTGAGAATAAAGCGAGCACAAAACATAAAAAAGCACATATAAAGATGACTTTTTTCATTTGTTCCTCTCATTAAAGATTTAGTCTTACTTTGTTCACAAGAAAACAGTGATGTTCTTATTATTATTTTCTTTTAAAGGATATTCAAGATTTTTTCTTATGGGGACGCTCCATTAGGTGCCACCCTATATTACTGAATCAGTCGGATATCAAAAAATATTATAGATTGTCTCTTTCTGAAATATTCCCCTTTAATAAACCACCGCAATCCTGCAGACGTAAGTTCCTATGTAGAGTGGGTTTCTGATGAGGAAGGACAAGGGAAGATTGCATTCTGGCAGTAAGCCAATTACATAAATGCGGGGTTCTATACTAGGGTGGTACCTAATGGGATGTCCCCATATCATTCGGAGAGGGATGATGGATATTGCAGAAAATTATGATATAGATTAAACTTAAGAGCAGATATATGTACAGGGAAGAACCGCTTGCTATAAAGAGGAGAGATCAATAATGAAGGGAAGACCGGGTTTGCTTATTTTCTTTTCCATACTCTTCACTTTTCATTTTTCACTGCCGTGCCCTGCTGCCTCCCAGTGGGAGCAGATGGTGCTGTACTCCAGTGAAAGGGGTGTCTTTTACAAAACAACATCAGAACTTGACAATCCTGAGCCCGATCCCTTTAATCCAGGAATATTTTCAGGTGTAAGGGTATTTGACGGAGACAGGAATACGTG
>JAGGYH010000044.1 GCA_021162615.1 Candidatus Aminicenantota bacterium | reverse complement strand
TAAAAGCTGCCGATAATAAAATAAAAGTATAAGCATCAAGAAACGAAATATTCTTATATGGTTTTTTACTAAACTATAAAAATATATTGAACAGGCTTGATTGGGAATATGTTATCGGCAGCTTTTATGAATAATCAGGATTAGGACTGGAGTGGGTCATAAGCCGAATTCTGTCCCCGCTGTTTCATGCGGGTGGTGGTTATTTATCTGACCCATTGATTGCTCAATGGGTTAAGCGGTCTACCCGCCCCATGAGACGGACCATCTCCTCAGGGCCGATTTGGCCTTGCTCCGGATGGGGTTTACCGTGCCGCTGGTGTCACCACCAGCGCGGTGAGCTCTTGCCTCACCTTTTCACCCTTACCCCGAAGGGCGGTATCTTTTCTGTGGCACTTTCCTCCGGTCACCCGGAGTCGCTGTTAGCGACCATCCTGTCCTGTGGAGTTCGGACTTTCCTCCCCTTCTTTTTTAGAAGGAGCAACCACCTCGCCCACTCCAGTCTTTATTTGTATTCCGTACTGTTCCAGCTTCTTATACAAATTGCTTCTCGGCGTATCTATGCTTCGTGCTGTCTGAGAGATGTTCCATTCGTTTTCCTCGAGTCTTGTAAGTATGAATTCTTTCTCTGCCAGTTCCCTGAAATCTTTAAGAGTCCTGACCCTGCTCTTGTCAGGAAAACAAATTTTTGCATCTCCTTTTATATGTTCCGGAAGCTGTTCTTTATCTATGATATCATTTTCCGTCATTATGATAAGCCTTTCCACAACATTTTTCAGCTCTCTAACATTCCCTCTCCACGGATATTTTTTCATTATTCCGACGGCCTCTTCAGTGAATCTTTTCAGCTTGAAATTATTTTCATCGGAATAAAGCCTGCAAAAATAATCTATAAGCAGCGGGATATCATCCTTTTTCTCTCTCAAAGGCGGAGAATAAAGAGGGACAACATTGAGACGAAAGTACAAATCCTCTCTAAAGCTTCCGTCTTTAATCTCTTTTTTCAAATCTTTGTTTGTAGCTGCGATGACCCTGACATCCACCTTCTCGACCTTATTGGATCCGACTTTCTGCACTTCGCCTTCTTCAAGTACCCGAAGCACCTTGGCCTGAGTCTTTAAACTCATGTCAGCGACCTCATCCAGAAATATGGTGCCCCGGTCCGCCATTTCAAATTTTCCCTGTTTTTTTTCGGTTGCTCCTGTAAAGGCTCCTTTTAAATGCCCGAAAAGTTCGCTCTCTATAAGCTCCTCCGGAATGGCTGCACAATTGACCTGAATGAATTCTTCGTCTTTTCTCCAGCTTTTTTCATGGATGGCTCTTGCGATCAATTCTTTTCCAGTGCCGCTCTCTCCATATATGATGACAGTCGCATTGGTGGGCGCTGTTTTCAGTATTTCCTCCCAGAGCTTGGTCATCAGAGGGTGCTGACCCACTAATTTATACTGCTTTTCAGCTTTTTTACTTAAATCTTTATATTTTCTCAGCAGTTTCTTTTGACTTAAAGCGTTTCTCACTCCCAGAAGTACCCGTTCCCTGTGGAGAGGCTTTTCAAAAAAATCAAATGCTCCCAGTTTCGTGGCTTCCACGGCTGTTTGAATGGTTCCGTGTCCTGATATCATTATGACCTCAGGGGAATACGGCCTTCTTTTAAGGTCCTTTAGTATTTCCAATCCGTTTTTATCAGGAAGTTTTATATCAAGAAGGATAAGGTCCAGCCCTACTGTTTCGTCAATGATCCTATAAGCCTCCTCTGCAGTAGAAGCCTGAAGAAATGTGTATCCTTCATATTCAAATATCATTTTTAAGGATTTACGAATGTATTCTTCGTCATCAACAACGAGAATTTTTTCTCTTTTTTTCTTTTTACTCATTGGCCTGGCCTATTCATAAAAAATATCGATGAATCCATCATTATTCTAATCCTGACGAAATTCATATCTTCTTATACAACATAAATACTTACCTTTACTCATTTTATCTTTAATCATTATCGATATTTTTTACAAAATGCGAGCCGATCTCACTGCATCTGCTTTGTTGCAGGCTATTCGCGGTGAAATACCACAGCTTCATAACCTGCGCCTCGCATCTGCAGCGACCTTGACTCGTGAATAAGCCAAGCCTGCCTGGCCTATTCATAAAAAATATCTCCCAACAAGCGCCATTTGATGATATTACATTCCGTTATAAATGGCAACATGGTGTCATTTTTCATTCTTGATAAAATGAAAGAATGATATATAGTATATAATACGGGTGAAATCTTGAGTGGCGGTAGAGGCTTTTTTATCTTTGTTGTTTTCATGCTTTTTCTTCTTCACCCTGTCTGGTTATCTCCCGAAAATAACAAAGCCTCCAGTTTAAATTTTGATCTCAATAACGGCCTTAGAGTCTTTCTTTATAAAAAATCGACCCTTCCCCTAACCCATTTTGTCTTTGCTTTTGATGTCGGCTCCAAAGATGAGAACGAAAAAACAAATGGTATTGTTCATATACTGGAGCACTGCATTCTGTTCAGAGGTTCTAAAATCACACAAAAGAGAGATTTCTATCTGGAATTAAGACAGCACGGAGCTTACTGCAACGCCCATACAGGCCGTGATCTCTCAATTTTCGAGATGACAGTGCCTTCGGAACACAGTGAATTTTCCTTGCTAACCTTAAGAGAAATCCTGTTTAATTTCAGCTTGACTCAAAAAGACCTCGACAATGAAAAAGAAGTCATCCTGGAGGAGCTGAATAAAATTCAAGATGATCCCTATAAGACAGCCTTAGCTGTCATTTATCAAAACATTTTCCAGAACCACGCTTATCAAAATCCCGTTTACGGGAGGACAGAGGTCATAAAAAAGCTGACAGCCGAAGATGTCATGAAATTTTATGATAACTATTTTGTGCCCTCCAATTGCGCTCTTGCTGTTGTGGGAGATTTCTCCATAGACGGAATGAAAGAAAAGACACACACTATACTGGAAAATATCCAGAAAACCGGTGTTGTTCAAAAAGATTTTAAGGATGTAGAGCCTTTGAAAAAGACGGTAAAAAAGCAAATGAATATGGATGTAGGAATGGCTTATCTGGCAATCGGATTGAACGCACCCGGTTATAATTCCCCGGATCAGTATGCCGCTGACCTTTTGACTGAAATATTCGGGCATGGATATAATCCTTTGATCAACCAGCCTATACTGAGCCGAAGGATAACGGCTCATTCTATCATTATGTCCTATTACTGCGATAGATACGGAGGAGCGATAACCCTGTTTATTGGAATGGACCCCAAAGATATCAATGCGGCCGAATCAGCAATCACAAAATACCTGAAAAATTCTCATAGACTGAATTATTCAAAAACAGACTATGAGCCGGATACTCAATTCTATGCGTTTGATATACTGCAAAGCGCAAAAAACAGAATCAAATTCAATACCGAATCAACAGAAGAACAGGGGCTGCTCATAGGTTATTCATTGGTAAGATATATGTTGATGAATGAAATGAAAGACCGGGGGAATTATCTTGAAATGATAGAAAAATTAAATTCATCAGATATGAGACAGGCAGCCGGGCGCTGCTTAAGCCAAAAAGGAAAAGTCATAGTGAAAATCCTGCCTGAGGAGAAAAAATGAAACTCGAATTTAAAAAAAATTCACTTATGATTTTTACCTCTGTGATTTTTTCCCTTTCGACCACAATTTCTTTAATCCCGACCGGTCAGGAAATATGGACCTCCCCTATTATTCAAATAGACTTGGAAAACGGACTGAAGGTTTTATTTGAAAAAGATGATTCTTCTCAAATCACTGTTATTCGGTTTGACATAAAAGGAGGAAAGCTTGCGGAATCCAAAAGCAAACAAGGGCTTTCCTACATCACGACCCGGCTTGCCCTTGAGATCCCTGATAGACAAAAGGCACAGGATTTTATGCTTCAGGCAACTCAATTCACGATGTTTTGCGAAAACGATTATTCTGCTGTTGTCGTAACCTGCCTTTCGGAAAACTTAAAAGACAGCCTTGTTTTGATTTCTGATATCATGCTGAATCCTCTTTTTTCATCCATACGAATAAAACGGATCAAAGAGAACATGCTGAACAGAGATAAGATCGAACAGGATGTCTCCAGAAACATGGCTTTTCAAGCGGTTAAGGGCTCTTTGTTCAAGGAGACTGCATATGATGGTTCTGTCTACGGCAATGAAGACAGCCTAAAACAGATCGGCAGAAAAGATATTACTGGTTTTTATGAAAAGTATTTTACCTCCAATAATATCCTTATTACTGTCTCATCTGACCTGAACAAAGAGGTCATTACCGAATATCTGAATCAATGTCTTTCTCCGTTAAAAACGGGTCCGTCCTTTGTATATAAAGAAGTCATGCTTCCTTTGATTGACCAAAAAACATTCCAGATAAACAGAGATACACAGCAGACATTCATTTCAATAGGATACCGGCTTCCCCCAATAAATAAAAGCAACTATGTCCAAGCCTTAATGATCGAAAATCTCGTGGGAAAAGGAATCGGCTCAAGACTGTGGCCCTTGAGAGAAGAAAAAAAGCTGGCTTATAATGTCAGCGCTGAAATCAGTTATTACAGAAACGGGGGAATGCTGGAAGCTCTGATGGAAACGGAGAACGTGAAAAAAATGACTGCCTTAGAAGCCATCCGTCATGCGTTAGACTCCCTGTATCTAGACGGCATTGACAGTCAGGAACTTGAAATGACCAAAGAGTATACAAAAGCTTCCTTCTTACGTTCGAATGAAACAAAAAGTGCCAGAACAGCAACCCTTGCTTTTTTTGAAATCATGGACCTGGGCCTTGACTTTTTTAAAAATATCTTCGGGGAAATAGACGGTATTAGCCTTGAAGAGATGAATTCATATATTCATGAAATTCTTGATCCGGCACACAGAATCGAAGTGACGATCGGCCCGGAGTAAAAAAATGCCGTTAGCCTTACCGGTCAAGGTCAATTTTTATTGTAAGAAAATCCATAAGGTCTTTGATGGATATAACTCCGATCAGCCGGTCTCCTTCAACGACCATCAAGCGGCTTCTGTTTTTCTTCTGCATGAGAGAGAGTACATCCTCTGCATTCTCTTCAGGACCGATCGTGTTTGAGTCAGAACACTCTTCCATGATATCCCTGACCTTCTTTAAAGTTCTTTCTTCTTTTGGGATATCCTTTACATTTTTCAGCTCAACACATCCTATGAGCTTTCCTTGTTCAACAACCGGATACATCTTGTAATGGTATCTGTATATGTATTCTTCGATAAGTTCTTCCAGATTAATACCAGGAGAAACCACTACAGGGTTGGGGACCATATATTTGCTTACCTTTTCTCCGTGAAGCGAATTTCTCAATACCATCTGTTTATAGGACATTTGAGAGGAACTTCTGATAAACAGACCGATAAGAAACATCCAGGCTCCCCCTATGAAGTTTCCGGCAATGATTTCAATGACTCCGAACAATATCAGCCCGAATCCAAAAGCGGAACCGATTTTAGAAGAAATGTTTGTTGCCCACTGGATATTTTCTTTCCATCCCCAGAGCACAGAACGGAGCACCCTTCCCCCGTCTAAAGGAAAGGCAGGGATAAGATTAAATCCTGCCAGTATCAGGTTGATCCATGCCAGGTATTCGATAACACCCTTGAGAGCTTTTGACATACCGAGCCCGCTTCCTAAAAATGAAACTAAAAAAAGCCCTAACCCAAGGAAAATACTGGACAAAGGGCCTGCAATGGCCATAAAAAATTCTGCTTTGGGGCTTGGCGGCTGATCTGACATCTCAGCCACTCCCCCGAAAATGAACAGTGTGATGCCTTTCATAGGCAGGCCGAATTTCCTTGCGATAAGGGAATGCCACAGTTCATGAAAGACAATGGAAAACAGAAGTCCAATGGCTCCGGCTATTCCCATTATCCAGTATGTGGCTGCTGAAAAACCTCCATAAAAATGAGGGAAAAGTCCCTTGGCCAGGCTCCATACAATGAGCAGCGCCAGTATAAGCCAGCTAAAATCCATTTTGACATGAAAACCGAACAGCTTAAAAAGTGATATACCTTTCCCGAACATTTAATTTTTTTATTCTTTCATTCTTTTGCAGTAATTGCTTCGACCTCTTCAACTGTCTTTGGAATAGGTTTTCCAAGCACTCTGTGTCCCTTATCCGTTACAAGGATGTCATCTTCTATCCTTATTCCTCCGAAGTCTCTGTATTGGCCAACTTTTTTATAGTCAATATAATCCATGAATTTTTTCTCTTTGAACCATTTATCGATCAAAGCAGGAATAAAATAAATACCCGGTTCGATGGTAAGCACAAAACCCGGTTCCAGTTTCTTTGCAAATCTCAGGTATGCCAGTCCGAATTGACCGCTCCTCTTTGTTTTCTCATCATATCCCACATGATTCTCGCCCAATCCTTCCATATCATGGACATCCAGTCCCATCATATGACCCAGGCCATGAGGCATAAAAAGGGCATGGGCTCCTGCCTTGACAGCTTCCTTGATATCACCCTTCATGATCCCCAGTTCTTTCAAACCCGAAGCAATGGTCTGTACAGCTTTTATATGCACATCTTTGTTTTTTCTTCCTGGAGAAGTAAACTCTATGGCCTTGAGCTGCGCATTCAATACGATTTCATAGATCTCCCTTTGTTTTTGAGAAAACCGGCCTCCAACAGGGATGGTACGGGTTATATCGCCGGCATAGTGCATAACTGATTCAGCACCCGAGTCATTGACCATCAACTGCCCCTTTTGCAGCTTGTTTCCGTGATAATGATTGTGAAGGATCTGTCCGTTAACCGTCAGAATAACAGGAAAGGCAATATCAGCACCATATGAAAGGGCGATTCCCTCAATAGTCCCTGCGATCTCTTGTTCATATCTTCCCGGAACCGCCATCCTCATGGCTGTGGTATGCATTTCATAAGTAATATCCAGAGCCTCTTCGATCTGTTCGATCTCCTGCTTGATTTTTTTCGACCTTAAATCAACAGCCGCCTTAATAAGGGCTTTCGAGCTGTATTTATTGACTTTTTCCGATCTTATTCCTAGTAAATTTTCAATTTTAAATGCGGTCTCTTGCCTGTACACAGGAATGTAGTGCACCTTTCTTCCCTTTTCAAGCGCGTTGTTCAGGACCTCTCCCAGTTTCTTGAAGGGAAAAGTGACCTTCACTCCGACTTCTGCGGCTCTGTCCTTTAAAAGGGGCTGACATCCCATCCATATGATATCTTCCATGCTTACATCATTTCCAAAAATAATGTCCTTATCTTCATCAACGTCTATGAGACCGGCAAGGCCGGGTGAATCAAGCCCGAAAAAGTATAAAAAATGGCTGTCCTGTCTGAAGCGGTAGGCATTATCAGGATAATTCATGGGGCTTTCCTCATTCCCCAAAAACAGAAGAAGACCGCTGCCTATTTTTTCTTTGAGTTTTTTCCTTCTTTCCACATAGATTTCAGATTCAAACACCTTTCCTCCTTTTATTAACCTGAGCTGTTCTTAAAGTCTCTTTTTCTTAAATAATTCAAGTTAGGAAACCGACCTGACCTATTCATAAAAAAATGACTGCGTTCATCATCCAGGTTAATATAAATTTGATAAATACACTATACCTTATTCAATAATAAAGATAAACTCTTTCATTTTCTTTTCAATATGGACTTCGCAGAAGGAGCTGTAGCAATTCCTCCTTTCGAAGTGCACTTAAGCTCAGAAGGCAGCATTTTGCCTACTGACAGCAGTGCATCCACGGTATCGTCAAGGGAAATAGGATTTTCATATCCTCCCATGATAAGGTCAGCGCATACAAATGCATTTGAAGCTGCAGCAGCGTTTCTGGTATGACAGGGAATCTCACACATACCCTGAACAAGGTCACACACCAAACCCATTGTGTTCTGTAAAGAAATACAAGCAGCATCCACTGCTTGTTTGGCGCTCCCCCCGGCACATTCCACTACCAATGCCGCTGCCATGGCTCCCGCAGCACCTATCTCTGCCTGACACCCTGCTGTCTCTGCTGCAAAAGTCGCCCTTCTTGCTATAATGAGGCCGACTGCGGCTGAGGCAAAAAGTGCTTTTCCCAGCACAGAAAGGCTTATCTTCAAATCTTTTTTCAGTGTTACCGCAACTCCGGGCAGAACCCCGGCTGAACCTCCGGTCGGAGCCGCACATACAACTCCGCCGCTGTTAGCTATATGCATAACAGCCAGAGCCCTGGCGGCAGCCCTCAGATGAGGCCCGCCTAAGAACAGTGTGCCATCTGTTTCCTTTTTCATAATCTTTCCAGCACTCGGCCCGAGAAGGCTCATCCTGATATTTTCATCTTTCATTCCCTTTTCCACAGAATCTTCCATTACTTTATAACGCCTGTACATCTCTTCAACAACCTCTTCCATTGAAAGACCGAGTAATTTCGATTCATACTCAACTGCAAGCTCCCCGAGTGATTTCCTTGTTTTCTTAGCTCTATCAATGATTTCCCCTGCACTTAAGAAAAGCTCATCTCCCATTTTCGTAAAAAAAACAGGAAAGCCTTTCCACAGACCTGTGACGCGGTAACGGTTTTTAAGGCTTAAAACCAACTTTTCATCAAACGGTTTACTGCTCTTGAAACACAGAAGCGCTTTCTCTTTTTTAAACCGGATATCCATTTTCATTCGAGGCTCAAGATCGAAAAGGCTCAATATGCCTTGTTTCTCCTTTTTCTGGCATTCTATAAAAAGCACAAAGGATTTCCCGTCCATATCCACAGGCCACTGGTTAAGGGCGCTGAAGTGCACAGTTCCTCCCCCTGTAGATTCAGCCTCTAACTTGAGCCTTCTTCCCTGCTTGGACTTTAATTCTATCCGTACGGCATTAGGATGCTTCTCTTTCAAATCCTCTTTCTTAAAGAGAATACGCCGTCCCTTTTTCAAAAAGAGGTCTTTTGCATTCAAGAAGCGTTCGTCTGTTATCCCCCATTCCATCAATCCGGAGGCAAAGGCATTATCAACCCCCTGTTCTTTATACACCTGTGCATAAGACCGGCCTTTTCCAAATGTGAAGACCGCTTCATCGGGCGCTTCACCCAGCAGATCCCGTGCGATACGGGCGATGCGGTACGAAGCTGCCGTGTGAGAACTGGAAGGCCCCCTCATTACAGGGCCTAGAACATCATTGAATATACTTATAAAATCAGGATCTCTTTTCTTCATATAATCATAAACACCAGTTCTCTATATTGATCATTTATTCTTCAGACATTTTTTTATAGTCTTGGTATCTCTGTTTTGCTTCCTGTGCTGCTCTTTTAAAGAGCTCTTTTGCTGCTTCAGGATGCTGCTGTATCAATGTCCTGTACCGGATCTCATTGTCAAGAAACGTTTGATATTCAAGCTTGGGTTTTTTCGAATCAAGAACCAAGGGATTTTTCCCTTCTTCAGCCCGTCTGGGATCATATCTGTAGAGGATCCAGTAGCCTGTGTCTACCGCTAATTTTTCCTCTGATTGGGTTTTCGTCATATCCAAACCATGATTGATACAGGGAGAATAGGCAATGATCAAGGAAGGTCCGTTGTAGGACTCAGCTTCCAGAAAAGCTTTCAAACACTGGCTCTGATTAGCTCCCATGGCAACCGATGCGACATAGACATATCCATAGGACATAGCCATGCGGCCCAGGTCTTTTTTCTTTGTCTGTTTTCCTGCTGAAGCAAATTTTGCTACCGAGCCGGTAGGAGTTGCTTTTGAAGCCTGGCCTCCAGTGTTGGAATACACTTCCGTATCCAGAACAAGCACATTGATGTTCCTACCGGCCGCCAGGACATGATCCAGGCCTCCGTATCCAATATCATAGGCCCAGCCGTCACCTCCAATGGACCAAACGCTTTTATCAACCAGATAATCTTTGAGCTCCACTATCTTGTTTAAGACTTTTTCCTTTTCTCCGGAAGCTTCTTTCTGCGCTTCTGGTAATGCTTTTATAACTTTTTCCGCAGCCTCTTTGGCTTCATCTTCCACCGATGTCCAGAGTTCTTTGCTTTTCTGCAGGGCCTGAGCCAGCGCTTTAGTCGTCCCCATCCCAAGCAGCTTGTTGATGTTAAAAAGAAGCTGTTTTCTGTTGGAATTCACAGCAAGGCGCATCCCGAATCCGTATTCAGCGTTGTCTTCGAACAAAGAATTCGCCCACGTGGGCCCCCTTCCGTTTTTATCCTTACAGTAGGGAACTGTAGGAAATGTTCCCCCCCATATAGAAGAACATCCGGTTGCATTGGCGATGATCATCCTGTCGCCATAAAGCTGGGTGGCTAGTTTGACATAAGGTGTTTCTCCGCACCCGGCGCATGCTCCGTGAAATTCAAGATAGGGCAAGAGAAACTGGCTTCCTTTTACCGTTGTTTTCTTCACTCCGTCCAGAACATTATCCGGGAGTTGCTCAAAAAATTTCTCGTTTTCCACCTCTCCAGCTTTTCTCGCCTCCTCTATGGGGACCATCTCCAGGGCTTTCTCTTTAGTGGGACAGACATCCACACAATTCTCACATCCCACACAGTCTTCGATATAGACCTGGAGTCTGTACTTTAGATCTCTGTCATTCCTGGTGCGCGATTTTAAAGTAATAAAATTATCAGGTGCATCCTTTAAATCTTCAGGATCTATTTGTTTGGCCCGAATCGTGGCATGAGGACATACCAGAGAACACTGATTACACTGGATGCAGTTACCAGGTATCCATCTGGGCACCAAGTTGGCGACACCTCTCTTTTCCAGCTTCGTAGTCCCTGTAGGGACAGCTCCGTCAAGGGGCATTTGGGATACTTTGATCTTATCACCCTCAAAATGCATGGAAAGATCAATAACGTTTTTGGCGAAATCCGAGGCATCGTCAGGTATCAATTTTATCTCAGGAGCTGATTTTCCTATTCTATCGGGAATAGGCACCTCTTCAAGCGCCTCTGAGGTCCTGTCAACGGCTTTCCAGTTCATTTTGACAATATCCTCGCCCTTTTTCAGAAATGTCTTCTTGATGGCATCTTTAATCAACTTCAGTGCTTTATCCTCCTCAATAACTCCGGAGATCTTAAAGAAAGCAGCCTGCATGACGGTGCTGATCCTGTTTCTCAGTCCGACCTCATTAGCTATCTTGAGAGCATCTATGTTGTAAACCTTGATGTTTTTATCAATGATGGTCTTCTGCATTTTCTCAGTCAGGTTTTCAAATACTTCTTCTGCTTTCCAGTTTGAATTGAGCAGAAAGGTGCCGTTCTCTCTTATTCCCTTTAGAATATCATACCTTCCTATATAAGATGATTTATGCAAAGCCACAAAATCAACCGTATTCAGTAAATACTGGGACTGGATCTTTTCGTTTCCAAAACGAAGATGGGAGATGGTGACCCCACCTGATTTCTTGGAATCATACTGAAAATAACCCTGTGCGTACATATCTGTACTGTCTCCGATGATTTTGATGGAGTTCTTATTGGCGGATACTGTTCCGTCCGAACCGTATCCCCAAAATTTACAACGAACCACTCCATCAGGCTCAGAATCAAGAGGTTCTCCGACAGGCAGTGATGTGTGTGAGACGTCATCCTCGATTCCGACTGTGAAACCGTGAGTGCACTTTCCATCAAGATGGTCATAAACAGCTTTGACCATAGCCGGAGTGAATTCTTTGGAAGAAAGTCCGTATCTTCCTCCGATCACTTTGATCCCTTTTCCTGAAAGAGCTGTGGCCACATCCATATAGAGGGGTTCACCTAAGGAACCGGGTTCTTTGGTTCTATCAAGAACAGCGATTTTCTTCACACTGTCAGGCAGGACAGAAAAAAGGGCTTTTGCAGAGAAAGGTCTGTAGAGCCTGACCTTAACAGCCCCAACTTTTTCTCCTTTACCTCTGAGATAATTGACAGCTTCTTCAATCGTCTCCACGCTTGATCCCATGGAAAAAATGACTTTGTCAGCGTCCGGTGCCCCTACATAGTCAAACAGATGATAGGACCGCCCGATTTTTTCGGCCACTCTATCCATACATTCCTGTACTATATCAGGAGCTCTGTCATAATACTTATTCACAGTCTCACGTCCCTGAAAGTACACATCCGGATTTTGAGCCCCTACCTTAAGAAACGGTCTTTCCGGATTCATGGAGCGTGAACGGAATTCCTCTATATACTTCATCTCTACAAGTTCTGCCATAATCTCATAAGGAATCATCTCTACCTTTTGTATCTCATTCGAAGTCCTGAATCCGTCAAAAAAATGGACAAATGGAACTTTGGATTTCAAGGTAGCAAGATGGGCGACAATAGCCAGGTCCATGGTTTCTTGAACAGAACCGGAGGCGATCAGTCCAAACCCTGTGTTTCTCGCAGACATGACATCTGAATGGTCACCAAATATGGATAATGACTGGCAAGCCAGCGACCTCGCAGATACATGAAATACGGTGGGAAGCATTTCCCCGGCTATTTTGTGCATATTCGGCAGCATAAGCATCAATCCCTGGGATGCTGTGAATGTGGTTGTCAGAGCCCCTGCTGAAAGGCTTCCATGCACAGCTCCGGATGCTCCTCCTTCGGACTGCATCTCAACGACATCTACTGTCTGCCCGAAAATGTTTTTTCTTCCCTGTGCTGCCCATGAATCGGCAAGCTCCCCCATTAAGGATGATGGAGTTATGGGGTAGATGGCAGCGACTTCACTAAAAGCATAAGCCACATGAGTTGCTGCTGTATTGCCCTCAATGGGTTCAAATTTTTTCTTCATAACAATCTCCTCTCTTATTAAGACGTTTTTATTATTTTATTATTTGATCTCTGTTCTTCCTTCCAGAGACTTTTTAATGGTTACCTGGTCAGCATAATCAATATCAGAACCGACCGGAAGGCCCATAGCCAACCTGGTTAACTTGACATCAAAATCTTTCAATGCTCTTGCCAGGAAGGCTGCTGTGGCTTCGCCGTCAGCAGTCGGATTCGTTGCAATGATGATTTCTGTAAATTTATTATTCCTTATTCTTTCAATAATTCTCTCAATTTTTAATTCATCAGGGCCCACACCTTTTAAAGGGGACAAAGCTCCTAAAAGCACATGATACCTTCCATGGTAAATCCCACTCCTCTCTATGGAATCAATATTAAACGGTTCCTCTACAATACATAAAACATCATCATTTCTGCCTTCATCCGTACAGTAATAACAGGGATCCACATGGGTCAGATTATTGCAGACAGAGCAGTGAAAAAGCCCTTTCTTCGCATCTATTATTGAATCAGCTAAATTGTTCACCTCTTCCTGTTCAAGGCCTATTATGTAATAGGCAATTCTCTGGGCCGTTTTTAATCCGATCCCCGGTATTTTTTTTATCTCTTCTATAAGCCTTGTTAAAGGAGGTTGCCCCTTCATTTTACATCACGATAAGCCCGGGATCTTAAGCCCAGCACCCAGAGCTCCCATTTTTTCTTTGACCCGGTCATCAACCTGTGCGCATGCATCATTAAAAGCCGCACTTATTAAGTCTTGGAGCATTTCTACATCATCTTTATTGACAACTTCCGGATCAATCTTAACAGAAACAATGTTTTTATTTCCGTCCATAGTGATATCGACCATCCCCCCTCCGCTGCTTCCTTCCACTCTCATCTCATCCAGTTCTTTTTTTATTTTTTCCTGCATCTCCTTGGCCTGTTTGAGCATTTTCTGCAAATTCCCCACGCCTTTCATTTTTCCTCTCCTTTATATAATACTTTTTCTTATTGGTTCTTCTCTTCTTTGTTTACTGATAATATCCGAGCCTTAAAGGTGTTCAGAAATTCCTCCACTTTCGGCTCCTTTAAAACACTGTTTTTATTCTCTTCTTTCAATCGGTTCTGTTTCTTTTCATCCGGCACCGGCTTTGCGTACAGGACACTTCCTGCATTGTTTTCCCCTCTCTTGGATTCCCTGTCACTATCCTTTTTGGATGCCTGAGCACCCGTCCCTGTCTTTCCCTTAAGCGCCTTTACTTCTTCAATGATATCCTGGATAGGCACTATATTTTTGAACTGACATAGTTTTACGATCAATACCTCAAAATATATCCTGGGATGTGAAGAATACCTCAATCCTTGTTCTCCGTTCTGAAGAGCATTGAGACAGTGCAGAACTTCATCTGAACTGATGTTTTCTATCTGTTTTCTTATCCTTTCTGTTTCCGAATCGTCAAGAGTCAGTAAATCCTTGGTATCTTTTACTGAGCTCACCAAGAGAAGATCCCTGAAGTGTTTGATCAATTCCGAGTGGAAAAACCTAAGGTCATATCCTTTATTGACAATTTTTTCAACTAGGTCAAATGCCTGTTCGGGTTTTTTCTTAAGAATGGTTTCAGCTGTCTCAAAAAGAAGCTCCCGGCTTATAGTTCCCAGGATCTCTTTCAAATCTTCGTCACTAACCTTTTCCCCTGAAAAAGCAACGGACTGATCAAGCAGGCTTTGAGCATCCCTTAAGCTTCCCTCTGCTGATTCTGCAATCAGTCTGATGCCGTAATTTGAAATGGATATATTTTCTTTTTGAATGATCTCCTTTAAATGAGCGGTGATCTCATTGAGAGATATCTTCCTGAATTCAAAAGTCTGGCATCTGGAAACAATGGTCGAAGGGACCTTATGCAGCTCAGTTGTGGCGAGAATGAAAATGGTATTTGGCGGAGGTTCTTCCAGTGTTTTGAGAAGAGCATTGAAGGCTTCTTTTGTGAGCATATGAAACTCGTCTATGATGATGACCTTGTAACGGCTGTAGAGAGGTTTGTACTGAATTCCTTCCTTTAATGCCCGTACTTCATCAATCCCTCTGTTGGATGCTCCGTCGATTTCCAGCACATCAACGGAACGGCCTTCCTGTATGTCAACACAAGATTCGCATTTCAGACAGGGTTCCGGAGTAGGCCCCTGTTCGCAGTTGAGTGATTTTGCCAGAAGCCGGGCTACAGTGGTTTTGCCGACCCCTCTCATGCCAGAGAAAATATACCCATGGGCCAGGCGGTTGTTTTTGATAGCGTTCTTTAACGTCTGAACAACCGCTTTCTGACCTATGACCTGTTCAAAGGTTGTAGGCCTGTATTTTCTTGCATAGACTAAATAGCTCATTTTATATCCGTTAAATCCGGGAAAGGACGCGGAAATCATCAAAATTTACAAAATAGTATTTTAACACATATAACCTTTAAAACAAAAACAAATTTTGCTATATAATCCCTGTTCATGTATCTTATATGAGAGTATGAATGACAGGGTAAGCCTCTATGAAATACATCTGGCCGTGCTACTGTTCGGAGCGGCTGGACTGTTTGGAAAATGGCTTTCTATCTCTCCCTTTATAATCGTTTTAGGAAGGGTTTTTTTTGCAACCTTCTCCCTAGCAATCCTCCTCTGGATATCCGGCAGAAAAAAACCGCTGTTTCCAAGAGAAGATATATTATATTTTATTCTTTTAGGTTTCATTCTTTCAGTCCACTGGGTGTCTTTTTTTAAGTCCATCCAGATATCGACCGTAGCAGTAGGATTACTATCCTTTTCAGCCTATCCTGTTTTTACGACCTTCCTCGAACCTCTGTTCACAAAAGAGCGGATAGTGAAGCTGAACATTTTTTTATCCCTTTTTTGCTTGTTCGGAGTGTTCCTGATCATACCAAAATTCGACCTTCAAAATTCGACCTATACGGGTGTTTTATGGGGAGTTTTCTCAGGATTTACTTTTTCTCTCTTGACCATTATCAACCGAAAGCTCGCTCAGAAACACTCAAGCATCGTCATTGCTTTTAACCAGAATTTTTTTTCAACTCTGTTTTTAATTCCTCTTTTGTTTTTCATATCTTTTCCGCTGACCAGTAAAAACTTACTGCTTCTTCTCATACTGGGAGTGGCATGCACAGCTCTTTCGCATACTCTTTTTATAAAGGGGATGAAAAATATTAAAGCGCAAACAGCGAGTCTCATCCATACACTGGAGCCTGTTTACGGAATCATATTCGCATTTCTGTTTCTCAAAGAAACACCATCAAACCGAACTCTTTTAGGGGGAATGGTTGTCCTTTTGGGTCAGGTGCTGATCGCCTACACTTTTATCAAAAGAAAAAAATAAGTTTATCCTATTTCTTTAAAGACCTTTTTCACTTTCTTAAAAGCCCAGTCTAACTCTTTCTTCTTAATGACCAAAGGCGGCGCAAAACGGATCATATCTTCATGCGTTTCCTTGCAGAGCAGGCCTTCCTTCATCAATGCCTCACAAAAGCGCCTGGCCCCGCCAGCTTCGGGTTTCAATTCTATACCTATAAGGAGACCCTTTCCTCTGACATCTTTTACGTATTTGTTCTTTATTGTTTTCAGCTTCTTTAAAAAATACCCTCCCTGCTCTTCCGAGTTTTCAGAAAACTTTTCTTCCTCCATCACACGCAGTGCTTCCCGGGCTACGGCACAGGCCAAAGGATTCGCCCCGAATGTGGAGCCGTGTGAACCCGGTGTGAACACACCAAGGATTTCCCTGCTTGAAAGAACAGCAGAAACAGCATAACATCCTCCTCCTAACGATTTTCCTATCACGGCCATATCCGGTTTGACTCCCTCGTGATCGCAGGCAAATAAGCGGCCGGTCCTCCCCAGTCCTGTTTGTATCTCATCTGCTATAAACAATACATTGTTTTTTTCACATATCTGTTTTGCTTTTTTTAGATATCCTTCAGGAGGAATGATGATGCCCGCTTCAGCTTGAACCGGTTCAACTAAAAAGGCAGCTGTATTGTGAGTTATGGCTTTTTCAAGTTCTTCCGTATCCCCGTAAGGAACCTCTATAAACCCGGGGGTGAAAGGGCCAAAATCCTTTTTGTAGTGCTCTTCTGTAGAAAAGCTAATAACGGTAATGGTCCTTCCGTGAAAATTGTTCTCACAGGTGATGACCTCGGCCTGGTTTTCAGGGATCCCTTTTTTCTGATATCCCCACATCCGTGCTGCCTTAATCGCTGTTTCTACAGCTTCCGCACCTGAATTCATGGCCAGAACCATCTCAAATCCTGTTAAATCACACAACTCTTTGGTGAGAAGAGGCCACTGGTCATTTCGAAAAGCCCTTGAGGTCAAAGTCAGATTTTTCGCCTGCTCACAAAGAGCTTTGACTAAACGGGGATGGCAGTGTCCATGATTCACAGCTGAATAAGCACTGAGAAAATCAAGGTACTTTTTATTTTCAATATCCCATACCCAAATACCTTTCCCTTTGGTCAATACGACATCAAGGGGGCTATAGTTATGCGCTCCATAGATATCTTCCATATCTACATAAAATTTTGTATTCATTGTTTTTTTCCTTTATTTGTCCTGTTAATAAAAAAATATTTATCCATACTACCCTTTTCTGAGTTCCCTGACTCTGATGCGTTGAGCATCTTCAGGGTGTTCTCTCTTGAACTTTTTCCAGTATTCATTTACTGACTGCTTCATGTCTTTATGAAGCATTAATATGCCAAACAAATTCGGAGCAGCCATAAGGACAATGGCTACAGCTGCGAGAGACCATACAATCGTGGTATCTATAAGGGCTGCTGAAAAAAAGGCGCCAATATAGACTATTCTGTAGGGCATAATGAATTTTTCCCCTACAAGATAGGTGACAGCCCGGCTGCCGTAGTAGGACCACGATATAACGGTTGAAAAAGCAAACAGCAAGAGTCCGACTGAAACAATGAACTGACCGTATTCACCGAAAAGTCCGTATTTAAAAGCTTCAGCAGTCAAGACTGCGCTGTGAACAAGAGATTTTCCCTTTACTTGTACGGATGTGTCTACCAGCTTCCCGTCTTCTACGGCAAATGTTCCTGTCACACCTTCTCCATCTTTAGAAAAAGTCACATCTTCCGCAAAAGATCGTGCATGTATGATGGTAATATCCTTGGGGGCCTCAAGCCTTCCATCAACGACCTCTACCTCTCCTGAATAAGATCGGACCCTGTCGCTTTTTCTGTCTTTCATGAATTCTCTCAAAGCAGCTAAATCTTCCCTCTTGTCTCTCTCATAAATACCCTGAATTATCTCCATATCCGCCCGCTCAAAGGTATTCGGAATTTTCTTGGTCCATACTCCCGATGCCATTATTGTAAGTCCTGTGAGTGTGCAGATCAGAAGCGTATCGATAAACGGCTCGAGTATGGCCACCATTCCTTCGGAAACCGGCTCATCAGCTTTGGCGGCAGAATGGGCGATCGCTGCAGAACCCTGACCAGCTTCGTTTGAATAGATCCCCCTGTTAACTCCTTTATTAAAAGCAAAGGCTACGGAAGTTCCCAGGAATCCCCCTAATGCGGCTGTTCCGGTAAAAACATTCATGAAAATGGTTTTTAATGAGGGGATTATTTGTTGATAATTGAAAAATATTACGCTCAAAGCACCAACGACATAGAGAACAGCCATAAAAGGGACTATTTTTTCAGTTACTTTCGCAATCCTTTTGATACCACCAATGATGATAAGAGCCAAAAAAACCGAAAGGATGCTTCCGGTAATAATGGGTTTAACATGAAAAGTGGATTCTATGGAAACCGCAATATTGTTTATCTGAGGCATATTTCCGGTCCCGAACGTACATATAACTGTGGCTATGGCAAAAGTCACAGCAAGCCATTTCATGTTCAGCTTCTTATCCATATAATACATGGGACCGCCTGAGATCATTCCTTCCTTTCCTTCCTTGTTTACATCCCTGTATTTATGCGATAGAGTCACTTCCACGAATTTTGTCGTCATCCCGAAAAAGGCTGTAGCCCACATCCAAAATAGAGCGGCCGGCCCTCCGATGTATATTGCTAATCCCACTCCGCCGATATTTCCCGTACCGATCGTTCCGGATAGAGCTGTTGCTAAGGATTGGAAATGTGTCGTATCCCCCTCGAAGGATTCCTTCTCATACTTTCCCGTTACGATTCTGATCGCATGACGAAAAAATCTTAATTGAGGGAAACGGAGATAAAGAGAAAAGAAAATTCCGGTCCCCAGTAAAAGCAGAGGGAACCAGGTACCATTCCCCAAATACCCGTCCAAAGTAAGAAGAAAATTATTTATTGCGTCCAAAAGGTCACCTTCATTGAAGAATTTATAATCCAGATAAAACTAAAAACATTTCCAGCTTAAGATTAAGAGGATAAAAAATCTTATCAGAAAAAAACACCCGTTGCAATGATTTAATCCCTTCAGCAAGGCCAAAATTCATAACTCTCTTAAAGGCAAATGGCGGAGAGGATGGGATTCGAACCCATGGTACGTGTTACCGTACACACGCTTTCCAAGCGTGCTCCTTAAGCCACTCGGACACCTCTCCGGATGTGCTTTCTCAAACCAGAATATGTAAGTTACCAAAAATGAGAAAAAGAGTAAAGTTAGTCTTTATCATTATTTTTATTGACATATGGCGGAGAGGGTGGGATTCGAACCCACGATCCGAAATATTCCGGATAGCGGTTTTCGAGACCGCCGCCTTCAACCACTCGGCCACCTCTCCACAGAATCGGGATTCGTCATAAAAAACCGTGTATCCAATATAACAAATATCATGAGGAGCTGAAAAGTCTTATTTTCAAGCTATCTGAGGACTTATCTTTTTGACCTGAAAAAATCTTTCAATATTTTACCGCATTCCTCTGAGAGAAACCCCCTCTTTATCTCCGGAGTATGATTGGTTTTATTAAAGGGAAACTCCATAATCGAACGAATACCTCCTCCTTTGGGATCATCAGCCCCGTAGACAAGTCTCTTCAATCTGGACAGCACAGCAGCTCCCGCGCACATAGGGCAGGGTTCTAAAGTGACATAAAGGTCACAGTCATTCAGCCTTTCATTTCCTTTAACCTGACAGGCTTCTCTTATAGCCAGGATCTCTGCATGAGCGGTCGGATCATTTAGAGAGACACACTGATTGTGGGCCCTGCTCAGGATATTTCCGCCGGATACTATGACCGCTCCTACCGGGACTTCATTTTTTTTTCGGGCCTGTTCAGCTTCTTTCAAAGCCTGCCTCATGAAGTAAAAATCATCTTTTTTCATCATCCAGATTCTACTGATAATAAGCTGAAAACACAAATCACCGCTTCGACTGTTTTCCTTCCGTTTGCTCGATTTATCAATTTTATTACTTTAAACTTTTATCTGAAAACTTTAAAATATCCGGAGAGTCCCTCATGAGACCGCTTGAATGTATCTTTTGTAAAAAAACATATCCTCCGGATCCCTTCAGCCCTTTTTGCACAAGGTGTCAGGAACCCCTTCTAGCAGCATCCCCTGATACGGCCTGTGAAATCCATTCGGGCAGAGATCATCCGCTGGAAAAATATATCGATTTTCTTCCAATAAATAAATTTTCACCTGAATTTTCCCTTGGAGAAGGAAACACTCCCCTTTTAAAACTGAACAGGCTGAAGCGTAAATTCATTCTTCCGGATTTATACGCCAAAAACGAAATGCTGAACCCAACGGGAAGTTTTAAAGACAGGGGAACGGTTTTAGCCGTGCAAAGGGCTGTCTCCCTGGGAATTAAAAAAATAGGGACAGTATCTACGGGGAATATGGCTGTATCGACTGGGGCCTACGGAGCAAGAGCCGGATTAAAAACACTGGTCCTCGTTAGTGAAGATGTATCTGATGAAAAACTCTATTCAGCAGGCATACATGGAACCTTCCTTATCAAAGTCAAAGGAGATTACGGCGCGCTGTTTTATAAAAGCCTGGAAATAGGGAAAAACAAAAAAATCTACTTTATGAATTCTGTGGACCCTTTCCGAATCGAGGGATATAAAGTCACAGCTTTTGAGATCTTCGAACAATTCAACGAAAAAATTCCAACTCATATTTTTGTGCCAGTGAGCTCGGGAGGGCATATCATAGGACTCATGAAAGCATTTAAAGAACTCAAACAGAACAGAATGATCGATAAATTTCCGGTTTTTATCGGAATACAGCCTGAAAAAGCTTCTCCCATAGCCAGGGCTTTTCTCAAAGGCGATGTCAAATATAAACGGATAAAAAAAGCAGAATCTCTGGCTCAGTCAATCAATAATCCCGCTCCCCCCGGAGGTAATATTGTTTTGAAAATGATTTATGAACTCAACGGAAGAGTGATTCATGTCACAGATAAGGAAATAAGTAAGGCACAGATGCTTTTAGCCTCATATGAAGGTCTGTTCTGTCTGCCTGCTTCGGCAGCAAGCCTGGCCGGTGTCTTTAGATTGAAGAGTGAAAACAAACTGAATCCCAGCGACAGGATAGTCCTTATCCTCACGGGTTCAGGAATAAAAAATATCAAAGTCTTAAACCCATCTGAAATGAAGATCACCACAACATCTTTGAATAAACTTGACTTTGCAGTCTCCTTTGCAGTCAAATAAAAGTCCTGCCGGGTCTGTCTTCCTTTATAAACTCATTGAATTATGATATCATTATATTAAATCAAAAATATAGGAGGGATAAATGGCCAATGATTTTCCGACCATGGATTTTAAAATGCCAAAAGTCAATCCCCGTTATGTGAAAATGGGTGTGACTTTAGTCATTATCGTTATTCTTATAGCCAGCTCTGTCTATCAAATACAGCCTGAAGAAGCTGGAATCATTCTCCGCTTGGGCAAATTTGTGCGGACTACCGAACCCGGCCTTCATTTTAAGTTTCCGGGCCTAGAAAAAATCATTAAAGTCCCTGTCCAAAGACAGCTTAAAATGGAGTTTGGCTTTAGAACCGAAAAACCCGGGATACGCACCGAATATGCGGTAACGCAGAGCACTCAAAAAGAATCTGTGATGCTGACCGGAGACTTGAATGTAGTGGTTACTGAATGGATCGTCCAATACAGGATTGATAACCCTTACAATTACCTTTTTAAAATAAGGGATGTGGACTACACCTTTCGCTGTATGACCGAAGCTGTAGTAAGAAAAATAGTCGGGGACAATTCTGTTGATGAGGTTCTGACTATTGGAAGGGCTCGGATCGCTCTCCAGGCTCAGCAGGAACTTCAGAACCTATGTGACCTTTATGAAATCGGAATAAATGTAAGCCAGCTTATATTCCAGGATGTCAATCCACCAGATCCTGTTAAGCCCTCATTCAATGAAGTCAATGAAGCTCTCCAGGAGAAAGAAAGAAAAATAAACGAAGCCTGGTCCGAATACAATCAAATCATTCCCAAAGCAGAAGGAGAAGCAGAACAAGCCATCAGAGCTGCGGAAGGATACGCCACGGAAAGAGTGAATAATGCCCAGGGAGACTCACAGCGGTTTATAGATGTTTACAGAGAATACTCCCGTGCACCTCTGGTGACCCGTAAAAGACTTTATCTCGAAGCCATAGAGGCGATACTGCCCAATATCTATATGAAGATCATTTTTGACGAGGAGCAGAAAAATATATTACCTCTGCTGAATTTAGGGAAAAAGGAGGTAGAAAAATGAAGAATCAGACAAAATATATCTTAATAGCCATTGCCGCTTTTCTTATTCTCATCATACTGAGCGATGCACTCTATGTGGTTTCAGAAATGAACCAGGTAATCATCACCCAATTCGGGCAGCCTATCGGAGGAGCGGTCACAGAGGCAGGTCTTCACATAAAAGCACCCTTTATCCAGAAAACTAACTTTTTTGAAAAAAGGTGGCTTGAATGGGACGGAGACGCCAATCAAATTCCAACCAAAGATAAAAAATACATCTGGGTGGATACCTATGCCAGATGGCGTGTCAAGGAACCGTTAACCTTTTTCCAGCGTGTTCGTGATGAAAGAGGAGCCCAATCCAGACTGGATGATATCATAGATGGCGAGACGAGAAATATAGTGGCCAGTTATGATTTGATCGAACTGGTTCGTTCTACAAACAGAGACTTCGAAATCACAGAAGAACTTGAATTCATTCTGGATAAAGAAGCGATCAGAAAAATCGATACCGGCAGAGAAAAAATCGCTGACATTATATTGAGCAAATCATCAGTCATTACCGGGGAATTCGGAATTGAACTGAGAGATGTACGGATAAAAAGAATTAATTATGTGGATGAGGTCCAACAGAAAGTCTTTGACAGAATGATTGCCGAGAGGCAGCGCATTGCCTCCAAATACCGTTCGGAGGGAGACGGAAGAAGTGCTGAAGTAAGAGGACAAAAGGAAAGGGAGCTTAAGAAAATACAATCTGAAGCCTACAAACGGGCTCAGGAGATCAAAGGGAAGGCAGATGCAGAAGCCACAAGGATCTATGCCCAGGCTTATAACCGCGACCCTGAATTCTACCAGTTTATGAAGACTCTGGAAACCTACCGCAAAATCATGGATGATAAGACCTGGCTTGTGCTATCCACAGAGGCTGAATTCCTGAAATATCTCAAGAAAACGTCAAAGTAACGAGCCTGGACAAGACAAACCTATAAGAGAAACTTCTTTATTCCCTGCTTATGGGGAAACAGGGCAGAGGCTCCGCCTGTATGCAGGAACAAGACATTATCTTGTTTTTTAAAGCGACCTTTATGTATAAGGTCAATAAGTGCTGCTGCAGCTTTTCCCGTGTATATGGGATCAATGAAAATTCCCTCTGTAACGGCCATAAGCCTTATGGCTTCAGACACCTCTTCATTCAATTCCCCATAGCCTCCAGCTCTATAATCATCAAAAACAATGATATCCTCATCCTTAAAATCAATTTTAAGCTCCAAACAATCCCCCACATCATCAGAGACTTTTTTGATATCCTGACTGAAACTATCTCTGTCCTCCGATACGCTGATCCCCAATATTCTGGTGCTGTCACCGCACAGTTGAGCTCCGGCTAACATTCCTGCCTGGGTTCCTCCTGATCCAGAAGCAAGAACAATAGAATCCAATCCTTCGTTTAGAGACTTCATCTGTTTCTTCAATTCCAAATAGGCATCCACATAAGCAACGGCCCCGAGGGGAAGCTTCATTGAACCTCCTATCATCGAGCCTCCGATGGGAATGATATAGGCTTTATGGCCCTTTTCCATAACTTCATTAAAAACCTCTTCCAAGATTCCTTCCACTTCCTCTGCTTTGACAACTCTGCCTTTTTGAGCTGCCTTTATTCGAATATCAGCATCTAATATGAAATCCAAAAGAAGATTGCCATCCATTATTTTCTGGGTTTCATAGGTCTCAAAGAGGAGTAAAATGGGCTTTATCCCAAATTTCCTTGCGGCCGCAGCTGTCTGAAGGCACCAATTTGACTGGATACTCCCCCATGTGATGACAGTATCCGCCCGGCTGTCTATCACATCCTGAATGATATACTCCAACTTACGGCTTTTATTTCCTCCTAATGCAAGCCCTGTAAGGTCTTCTCTTTTGATCCATAAATTGGGACCGTTTAAATGTTTTGAAAGTCTTTCCAGCTTTGATACGGGTGTCGGCCTGTAGAGCAATCTCTTTTTCTGATATCTGTTTATTTTTTCCTCTATGGTTCGAACAGGATATATCATTCCATTCTCCTTTTTCTTGACTTATGAAATATATTAAACGATATTATAAGCGGGAACGCAATATTTAAGGAATATTCGAACATTCCATTTGTATAATATATAGGAGCGAGCATGAAGCAGACACGAAAAAATGAGGATCATATGTTAATCGCTGATGCAAAAAAAGGCAGTATGGAAGCATTCGAATCCCTGGTAAGAAAATACCAGAAAAGTATTTATTATTTATGCAGGATTATGACAGGAACACATCAATCAGCTGATGACCTCTCTCAGGAGACATTTGTTAATGCTTATTTTTCTTTATCGAGTTTTAAGGAAGGGACGAATTTTTTTCCCTGGATACGGAAGATTGCCGTAAATAAAACCTTGAACTATTTGAAGAAAAGGAAAAGGGAATTTCCTCTGGACAGAAGCACCAGCGAAAAAACCTTGAATCCGGGCCCGCAGGTAAACGACAAACCTTTAGACACACTTCACATACAGGAGTTGAACACAAAACTCAGGGAATCAATACACGGCCTTCCGGATGAAATGAAATCTGTTTTTGTTCTTAAAGTATTTGAAGACATGAGTTATAAAGAGATATCAGATACTTTGAATATTCCCCTTGGAACGGTGATGTCCCGCCTTAACCGAGCGCGTCAAAGACTCAAATCCTCATTATCTGAATTCCTTAGAGGGGGAACAAAATGAATCACGATGAAATAAAAAAACTCATAAGCGCTTATCATGACGGAGAGCTTCCTGAAAAAAAGATGGAAGAAGTGAGAAAACACATCGAATCATGTCCGGAATGCCATAGAGACCTTGACACGTTCCAGTATATAGACCGAATATCCAGTGAAATCCCTAAAGAGGAACCCAACAGCCATTACTGGGAAAAGATGCTTGCTCATATAAGGTCTGAAATCAGTGATAAAAAAAGCATATCACCTTTAAAGGAGACAAAAATGTACAAGGACTCCTTTTTTAGAAAAGAAAAAAATATGGGCATTAAAGCTGTGGTCTTCCCCTTGACCGTGGCCGCACACGCAATGGTGATATTGATGCTGCTCATCTTCCCTCTTCTTAATCCGGGAGACCTTCCTGAAGTCCAGGTTTACAGCGCCTTCCTCGCC
>JAGGYH010000138.1 GCA_021162615.1 Candidatus Aminicenantota bacterium | reverse complement strand
TATTTAACCTGGATTTCACATCGGCTTGCCTGTAAGGTAAAAAAATGCTCATCGCCGTTTTTTTATGAATAGGTCAGGTATTGAAACGAAGGAGGAATTCATGAAAAAAGTTTCCGGAAGGTCTTTTATTAAGACCACGGCGGCAGCCGCGGATTTTAAAGCTGCTACTCCCCTCTTGCCTCAGGGGTGGTACGGTCTTGACCGAGCCAATAGTCCGGGATATTTTGAAAGGGAATTCGGTGTCACGGATCTACTCTGTAGAAAAGTCCTGGCTGAAGCCCTTTCAAGGGGGGGAGATTTTGCTGACCTTTTTTTTGAGCACACCGTCAGCAACTGGATCATTCTTGAAGACGGCAAGGTTAACAAGGCTTACAGTGATGTATCGCTGGGTGTCGGTATTAGAACCGTGAAAGGCGATCAGGCAGGATATGGATTCACTCAGGAGATTTCTGAAAAGCCTATGCTTAATGCAGCCGCCACAGCCGCTACCATAGCGAACAATGGGCCAAAAGAAATTCCAGGAAAATTTGTTAACCTTGAAACAGATAATTATTATCCTCTCAAAACACTGCTGACTTCCATTCCGCTGGAATCAAAGCTTCCTCTTGTTCAGTCCGTTAATGATAAGGCCTTTGCCCTTTCTCCGATTGTTGTAAAGGTCAATGCTTCCTTTCATGACCAGCAGAAGCGCATCCTTGTTGTAAACAGTGAAGGAATAAAGGCTGAAGATCTGCAGCCCAGGAATTATTTAAACGCATCGGTCACTGCTGAGAAGAACGGCAGGCGGGAAAGAGCCGGATGGAATTTGGGAGGACGGAAAGATTTTTCTTTTTATTCAGAATCCGTAGTGGATGAAGTTGCCAGAGAGGCTGTTGAGCGGGCCGTTGTATTGTTTGATGCTGTTCAGCCTCCTGCCGGAGAGATTCCTGTTGTATTGGGCCCGGGGGTCACCGGAGTTCTGCTTCATGAAGCCATAGGCCATGGTATGGAGGCGGATTTTAATAGAAAGAAAGTCTCGACGTACTGCACTATGATGGGGAAAAAGGTGGCAGAGCCTGTGGTGACCATACTTGATGATGGAACCGTCCCTGAGCTTCCCGGTTCTATTAATTTTGATGATGAAGCAACACCTGGTCAAAAAACCGTTCTTGTGGATAAAGGAATACTCTCAAGCTATATGCATGATAAAATTTCAGCCCGCTACTTCAAAGTCAAACCCACGGGAAACGGGCGCCGCGAGAGCTATCAGCATTATGTACAGCCCCGCATGAGAAACACTTATATGCTGGCAGGATCTTCCTCTTCTGAAGATGTGATCAAAGAAGCGGGAAACGGGATTTATGTAAGAGATGTGAGCAACGGACAGGTAAAAATAGGCGAAGGTGATTTTGCGTTTTATGTATCTCAGGGTTTCATGATTGAAAACGGGAAATTAACAGCTCCAATCAAGGACATAAACATAATGGGAAACGGGCCGAAGATGCTGAAGAACATAACCATGGTGGCTGATGATTTTGAAATGGCAAAAGGAGGCGGAGGAGCCTGCGGTAAGGGAGGGCAGGCTGTTCCTGTTGGCTTTGGTCAGCCGACCTGCCTTGTGAAATCGCTGACAGTTGGCGGCGTGAAGGGCTGAATAGAGAGAACAGATGAACAAAGAACTATATGATTTGGCAGCATGGTCAATAAAAACAGCAAAGTCCTCGGGTGCGGATGAGAGCAAGGTTTATATAAACAACCAGAGATCGGTCGAGATAAGCTACAGAAACCGGAAACCTGAAAACATAAAAGAGGCTTCAACCAGGGGCCTCAGTATAGAAGTCTATGCCAACGGAAGGTATTCAGTCCAGAGCACTTCAGACCTGAGAAAAAAGGCTGTAGAAGAGTTTATAGCAAAGGCTGTCTCAACCACTAAACTTCTTGCGGAAGACCCCTACAGGACTCTGCCCGATCCCAAATATTATAAAGGGAGGTCGGAAAAAGACCTGGGCCTGGTGGATCCTGACTATAAAAATTTCAATCCAGAGAGCAGGCATAAGATGGTTAAAGATATCGAAGATGCCTGCCTTGAGAGAGCCGGGGACAAAGTCATTTCCGTAACAGCAGAAGAGCAGGACAGTCATGTGGAAGAGGTTCTCATGGCAAGCAATGGATTCGAAGGATACAGTGAAGCGACCGTGTATGTGGCCGCCGCTTCCTTGACAGCTAAAGATGAAGGGGCCCGGAGGCCCAGCGGCTACAGTTATTTTGTCTGTACAGATAAAAAAGAAATGCCAAATCCTGAACAGATAGGGACGGAAGCCGCAGAACGGACCCTGGATCTGCTGGGAGCAAAAAAGATCAAGACAGAAAAATTTTCCATAATCTTGGAGAACAGGCAGGTGCCAAGGCTTCTTGGAGGCTTTCTGGCTGCTATGTATGGAAGCAGTATCCAGCAGAAGAGGTCCTTTCTTTCGGATAAAAAAGGAGAGAAAATCGGCAGTGAATGTTTCACAGTATTGGACGACCCCTTTATAAAAGGAGGCCTGGGAAGCCAGCTTTTTGACAGAGACGGATTTGCTGCCAAAAAAAGGGAAATGATAAAAGCCGGGATTTTAAAGGAATTTTATGTCGACTGGTACTACAGCCGGAAACTGGGCTGGGAACCCACTACGGGAAGCCCGTCCAATCTTGTTATCCCCCCTGGAAAGCGTTCTGTGAAAGAGATAATGGAGGACCTGGGAAGAGGGATTTTTATTACCGGATTCATCGGCGGGAATTCGAATTCGACAACAGGGGATGTTTCGATCGGCATCATCGGTCAGCTGTTCGAAAAGGGCAAGCCGGTCCATGCTGTATCTGAAATGAATATAGCTGGAAACCATCTCAAATTCTGGCAGGGGCTTGCAGAAGCCGCCAATGACCCCTGGATTTATTCTTCTTACAGAACTCCAAGCCTTGTTTTTAAAGATGTGGTCGTTTCCGGCTTATAAATCGGCCTCTAAATGGCTTTCTTTTTTAAGCATAGCCAAACAAGCGGACTTGCACGATCATGAGGGGTGTACACAGGCCTTTTTTATGTGTCATTTAGGGCAACAAAAATCTTGAAGTAAAAAGAAGAAAAGTGTATTCTTTTTTCTAAATGTGGACATATGACCTTTTAAAGCTGAACATGCAGTTCAGGTATGCTCGATGCGAAAATATTCTGCGCTGGGTTATAGAGAACACCTATCCGGATGTTGCCATGACATCTTCTTTTCAGGCATCCGGTGTGGTATTGATAGATATGGTGAGAGGAGTCCTTCCTGATTTTCCCATTTATTTCATAGATACAGGTTATCATTTTCCTGAGACTCTGGAGTTTAGAGACAGGTTGATACATGAGTGGGATTTGAACGTGATTTCTATCAGGCCGAATCCCAGAGAAAGAAACCCCGGAAAAGCAAATAAAGAACCTCTTTATAAAAGAAATCCTGACCTGTGCTGTAAAATCAATAAAGTGGAGCCTCTAAACAAACTGAAAAAAAGATTAAATGTGACTGCCTGGATGTCTGCCGTAAGAAGGGATCAAAACTCAAACAGAGCAGGGTTTAATATGTTTATGTATGACCGGGAAGGATATGTCCGGATCCATCCGTTGATTCACTGGAGCGGACAAAAAATATGGCAGTATATTTACGAAAAAAAATTACCTTTTCATCCCCTATATGACAAGGGATATACTTCTATCGGTTGTTTTCCTCCCGAATGCACAAGTCAAAATCATTCAGACAGCGACCCGAGGCAGGGGCGCTGGTCAGATACAAAAAAAACAGAGTGCGGCCTTCATCTTGACTTGGTTAAAGAGGAAGAAAATGCCTGGATTCAACGACTCAAATTAAGGGAGAGCAAAAAATGAGAGAAAGAGAACAAAAATTTTATCTTAAGTGCACAAGCTGCGGAGAGGAGATTGACACCTTTGACAAATGGTTTCAGCACGGGCAAAGATGTCCTGAGTGCGGGGATAACAAAGCCGATGTTATTTATACAGATAAGATGGCTCGGATTGATGACCTGCTTCATGATAAAGACCCCTATTTCTCAGGTCTATGGCGTTACTTTGATTATTTGCCTCTTAACAGCAAAGAAAACATAGTAAGCTGCGGAGAAGGGATTGTACCCATTGACAGATGGCGTTTTCTGGAGAAATTTGCTGAGGAAAACCATGGGATTAAATTAAAAGTATTTGCCCACAGACATGATGATAATTTTGCTACAGGGACTTTTAAAGATTTAGCCGGTTCCATGATAGCCAGTGTGCTCAAGGAAAACGGCATAAAGACCTATGTAACAGCTTCTACGGGAAATGTCGGTGTGGCCTATGCCCGTTATCTGGCTGCAGCGGATATCACTTTATATGCTTTTATTCCCAGTAATGCCTCCCACGCCCAGGAAGCAGAGATCGGATGTTTCGGGCAGAAAGTTTTTAGGGTCAACGGGGATTACCAGGCTGCCAAAGAGATGGCTCTTGAATTTTCGAGAAAAAACAACATGCTTCTGGCTGCCGGTAATTTTGACCCCATGCGCATTGAATCAAAAAAGACCATGGTGTATGAATGGCTCAGGCTCATGCTGGATTTTCCAACTGTATACATCCAGGCTTTAAGCGGAGGAACCGGGCCTTTGGGTATCGCCAAGGCATGCAGGGAACTTGAAAGCATGAAGCTTTTTAAAAAGATGCCCCGGTTTATACTCACTCAGACTGATAAATGCTCTCCCATGGCGGATGCTTGGGCTGAAGCCAAGAAAAAAGGATTCCCTAAAGGATGGGAAAAATCTTATCCCATATACCATGATCCTGAGACCATAATACCGACACTGGCAACAGGATATCCCAAGACTTATCCTTCTGTGAGCAAACTGGTCTTAGAGAGTGGAGGAGAGATCAATGATTTTCCGGAAGAGGATACCATTCCTATAACCCGTCTTGTGGCTTATGAATCAGCCGTAAGAATAGGGCCTGCAGCAGCGATCGCTGTCGGAGGTTTCTTCAGGTCTCTGAGTGATGGGCTGTTAAAAGAAGGTGATATCGTTATTATAAATGTGGGCGAAGGAATAAGGAGAGCTCCGGGTTTTATGGCAAAGTTGATATACAGCACCACCCATGTTGATTCGATTGGCCAGTGCACACTGATGGATAGGGAAAAGTACCGGAAAAAATTGTGGGACGATATTCTTAAATAGGCCTTCTTAAAATCTTTCAATAAGCGTGAGAACAGAAAGGCAGTGGTATCTGTTCACCTGGCTTTTATCAATGCATGTCCCTCTTTCTATGATGAGGATTCCGGGTGGATAATCATCCCACCTGTAGATAAAAATATCATTTCGTGAGCCTGTGATAGAAGCGAGTTCCTTTGTTCCCGAAGCCAGTTCAGGAAGCCCTAATTCTTTAAGGACCTTGTTCAAAGATGAAGGGTTGACCATGTGGAAGTAGCGGTGTGAGTCATCCATTTTGAAATTCAATTTGGGCTTAGGGTCTTTAAATACGTATCTCGTGTACTCCCCCATCCTATTAGATTGGCCTTTTTCAATAGTATAATTGTATGCCTGTTCTTTTTTTGGAAACAGGTGGGATGTGACACCTGAAAGAGTAATTTTTTTTGCTTCACTCTGGTTGAGGTAGAGAATTCCTAACAGAAGAAAAAGGAAGACTATGATACCCCTGATAAAATTTTCTTTTTCTCCTTTTATTAGTATCTTTAAAAGCCAGAAGGATGAGAGAAAAAGAAGAAAAGACAGAATTTCAGGAAGGGTGATTGACTCTATAAAATTTCCCATCGTTCTCTCTCATTTAGCCTGAACTATTCATAAAAAAATGGCGATGTATTTATTATCCATTGCATCTGCAGCAGCCTCGACTCGATCATCATCCAGGTTAGTCGCGGTTGACTATTATTATTATAAAAAAAATGATATCAGCGGGAAAACATTCTTCCAAGTTCTTCCATGAGCTCAAGATTTTTTTCCACAACCACCATGGGAATGCCGTTCTCTTCAGCAATAATGGAGAAACGCTTGTCCTGGTCGCCGTCTTTATTTATTATTAGAATATCAGAGATAGGCGCCACAGCATCTATGCTGAGCTCATCTGTGTTGTCTCCGGGAGCCGCTCCCTGTGCTCTTCTCTTCATTCCCTCGATATGAGCCCCTATGACTGTAATGCCCTGTTTTCTGGCTTCGTTTATAAGGGATTCTGTTCTTGATCGTTCATCGTCTATGGATATACCGGCTGCTCCCATTCCTTTAAGGCTTGCTCCCATGACAATGATGAGAGATTTATAGGGATTTCCTGCTTCCTTTGCAGAGATCAGGTCCTGGGGAACAGCCTGCATCTTGGCTGTGTATGCCGGGACAGGTTGTTCGAATTTAAGTTTCATAAAGATGACTTTAATCATCGTTGCCCCCGGGCTCTGTCCGCATGATGTTATCAGAACCGGAAGCTCGGCTTTAGGTCCTTCTTCCTCAATTCCTAAAAGAGGGGATAAGAGGAGACATATGATCGTAAAAGAAAGTAAGAGATATCTTTTTAAACCGCACATCATACTCTCCTGTTTTGAGGATTATTATCTTAAAGTTTAATATTAAGTAAGGAGTGATGTCAAATCGTAAAATAAATAAAAAGGCTGGAAAGGCTGGTATGCCCTTTATTCAATGAGAAAGCATCAAGTGTGTATGCGGACCATGTTTGAAAAATAGCTTGACATATGCATGAAATAATATTAACCTATACGCACACTGATAGTTTAAGTAAAAGTATACGTAAAGAAATAAATGGATAAAAAAATGCTCTTAAGGGATGAGTTTCTTGCAAAGTTAGGTATAACGGAATCAGAGCTTAAGGAATGGCAGGATCTAAAATTATTGATGCCGGATGGGATTACAAGTGAGAATGTTTCTTTTTTTACGAAGAGGAGCATAGAGAAAGCTCAGAAAATCAAAGAGCTGGTAAATATAGGTTATGGATTCAGGGAGATACAAAGAATCGTTAAAAAAGTCGGGCTTCCCGTGAGAGAGAACTCCGAAGAAAAATCAGACAAGGTCAATAAATACTTGACCGTAGGGCTGCTTGCGGAACGGGTTGGAGTCAGCCCTAGGACCATCAAACACTGGGAGGATAAGGGGATCATTGAATCTGATATGCGCAGCGAGGGAGGATTCCGCCTTTATTCGGAAATATACACTTACCTATGCAAGTTGATAAGGGATTTACAGCTGTTCGGATATTCACTTGAGGAGATAAAGGAGACATCTGATTTATTCAGGGATTTTCTGGTTATGGAAAAGAACCTTGAGCGTTATCCTATTGAGGAAAATGAAAAGAAATTTGATGTTATGCTGAAAAAAATAGAAAAGTTTTATGAAAAAATAGACTTGTTTAAGAATGGGATTGAACGATGGGATGAGCTTTTGACTAAAAAGAGGAAAGAGATCCTGTCCCTAAAACAGCAAAATAAAAAAAGAAAAAAATCAAAAGGAAAAAAGAAATGAGTAAAATCGTATTCATAGAACCCAAAGCACCGAACCTTCATATATATTCTCAGTTTAAACTTCCCAGGCTCGGAATTTATATTTTGAGCGCCCTCATGAAGAAAAGGGGTTGGGATGTTGATGTGATATATGAAGAAACAGACAGGATTGATTTTTCCTTTTTGAAATCAGCGGATCTGGTGGGCATTTCCACCATCACATCCACAGCTCCCAGAGCCTATATGATTGCGGACAGAGTGCGTGAAAACGGGGTTCCGGTTATAATGGGAGGGCCTCACGTTACGTTTTTATCAGAGGAAGCGCTCGAACACGCGGATTTTGTGATTCGGGGAGAAGGAGAGAAACCATTAATGGATTTCATTGATGCGTGGGAAGGAGAGAAAGATTATTCTGATGTGCCTAGCCTGTCTTATAGAAAGGACGGCAGATCCTTTCATAATCCCAAAGGGCCGGTTATTGAGAATCTGGATGAAATACCCTTCCCGGATTTTGAGGGAAGATATACGGGAAAAGGGAAAATAAGAAGGCAGACCATTCCTGTCCAGACATCCAGAGGATGTCCCTTTAACTGTGAATTTTGTTCTGTGACAGGAATGTTCGGAAAAAAGTTCCGGTTCCGCTCCCCCCAGAATGTGATAAAAGAGCTTCGTTTTTACAATAGAAAGAAAAACCATATCTTTTTTTATGACGACAATTTCGCGGCAAGCCCAAAAAGACTAAAGGTTCTTCTTGAGGCAATGATAAAGGAGGATTTTAAATTCGACTGGTCGACTCAGGTAAGAGTGGATATTGCCAAATACAGAGACCTGCTGAAGCTCATGTATAAGGCAGGATGCCGCACTCTTTATATTGGACTGGAGTCCATTAATCCGGATAGTCTTTTGTCCATGAAAAAGAATCAGACCGTTGAGGAGATAAAAAAAGCAGTCAATGTTATACAGAAACACAGGATACGTATTCACGGGATGTTTATGTATGGTTTTGATGACGACGATTGGCAGACGGTTAAAAAGACTATTAAATTTGCCAAAAAAGCAGGGATTTCTTCAACCCAGTTTCTCATCCTCACTCCGCTTCCTGGTTCTAAATTTTATAATAGGATTGTCTCTCAAGGCAGGCTCCTTTTTAAAGACTGGTCACTCTACGACGCCCATCATGTGGTTTTCCGCCCCTCTAAATTCACTTTATTAGCTCTTCAGAAAGCTCAGATGATGAGTCATAAAAAGTTTTACTCTGTTAAAAGGTCTGTAAAAAGACTTTTTCAGTTCAAATGGTTCGATGTGGCCATCAGTCATTATGCTCGGAAACTCAACAGGATGTGGGAAAAAAAGAACCAGACATTCCTCAAGGCCGTGGATATTCTGACGAGTAAAAAGAATGCCAGTGTAAAACTTGAATTCAAACAAAATATTAAGCTGGATTAAAATGTGTAAACAATACCTGCTGACACACAGAATGCTGACTGAGGTTCCTCCTGGTCTATAAACTGATAGCGGGTATTCAACAGAACGCCTAATACGGGATTGAGGTAAATTTTTAATCCTAATCCGGCAAAAGCGGTCAAAAAATATTTTTTTTCAGGCGGTTCTATTTCTGTTTCATATCCGTATTCAGAGACATAGGTTTTCATTTCAGGATTCAAAGCATAGCTCAAGCCTATGCCTGTATTAATGAGAAGAGAAATTTTCTGATTCTTTAGAAAGTCAACTCCAAGCATCAGAAATCCTGAAGCATAATTATATGTGTTGACTTTGACTGTATCATGATCGGATGTATCGGTCAGGATAGTCGTTCCTCCCAGATTGTAGTGGGCTTCTAAACCAAAAAAAAGTGGTTTTATACTGGTTGTAAATCCTAATCCAAAGCCTATAGTGGAGAAAGAGGAGGCGGCCGGAAAATCATTTTCTCCTTCTTTATAGCTGTCTTCAGAGCCAGTCGCTCCCATGAAATTAACCTTTCCGAGAAAGTAAAAATCATTGCTGCTGAATCCAAGACTTGACATGAAAAAGAGTAAAAAAATGAATATGGCTGCTCTGGAAAGTTTCATTTATTGATCCTTTCTTAAAATTTGCCTTTTCCTTTTTTTATGTTTATTACCGTGATTTTTCCGGTAGTGGAACTTTCGAAGATGCCGTCAGTTACTGTAAAGAGAAGCTGGTATTCGCCGGATTGAGTATATGAGGGGCTCCATGAAAAGCTTCCTGAAGAAGGATTGAAACTCGCTCCGTCAGGGAGATTGAGGCAGGAATAAGTCAGGATATCGTCATCAGGGTCGCTTGCGGTGACAGTGAATGACAGGTTCTGACCTTCTTTTACACTGTGATCCGGGATATCATTGATTTGAGGGGGATTGTTGGCAACGGAAACATTCCATGCTTTGAGGACCCATGTCCCTCCCTCACATTCTCCCATCCTGATTTTAAAGTAGCCATTTTCTCCCCAGTTAGTGCCCCAGGAATTTTTACATATCCAGTAATTTTGAGCCGCATCATATCCGACGAGGACCACCAGATGGCCTCCTTCGTAAGAGGCACCGGCTGTTTTTTCATACACTCCCGAAGTGTAGTAGTAAAAATCATCGTAGACTTCCATAAAAAATACTATGGGGCCGCTTTGTAGAGAATTCTTAACAGCATATCGGTCTTCACTATAAGTCGTAACCCACCCCCAATCTTTAATTTTAAACAGTTTCTCATTCCAGTCGCTGCAGAGCTGACACGGGGTATTAAGGGCCTGATAGGGAAAACACTCTTCAGTAACGACTCCATTTGTTTCCATAAAATCAAAAGATTTCCAGGCATATCCTCCATCGCAGTCCCCCGCACTGGAACAGGAGATCAAGTCCTGTTCGGAAAGGTCCGGGTAGGTCAGGGCGGAAAAGGATCCTTTGCTGACCGCGTTTTTGATCGCTGCCAGGAATTCAGACAGCTTTGTGTTGGTGTTCGATGAAAAAGACGCCGGTGAATACATATTGTTTTCTGTGTTGTATCTTGCCTCTACTGCTCCGCAGGCTGCAAAGGCCCAGCAGCTTCCGCAGTCTCCCTGGGATTTGATTGATGTCAAATAATTACGGTTGTTTTTGTCTCTCCAGTCGATTTGATTGGGAAGTGCTGGTTTTTCCTTTATCGTAAGGATTTTTTCCGGTTCTGCATAGAGCGGCCGAAAAGCGCCCAGCCTGTGTTTCCTTTCCTCAGGAAGAAGATAAGCAAGGGATGTTTTTCCTGCTTTCCAGTCTAATCCTTGTGCCTGGATCTGCAGGTTTATCCTGTTTATTTCATCTTGAGATGTGTTTTTATTAAATGGGAATCCGAATAAAAGGAAAGAAAATCCGAGGACAAGCAGGAGAGAGGCAATTAATTTTGTTTTTTTCATATCCTCCTCCTTTGTAACCAGTTTAATGCTTTATTTAATAAAAGGCATCCTTAATGTTTCTTAAGTATACAAGCTGTTCCATAAATAAGGATAAGTATTGAAGCGGTTTGAATGAGCCTCATGTTGTTTCCGAATACAAAATAAGAGCAGAGAACCGGATAAATGATGGATGCCGAATACTGCACCGGACCGACCAGCATCATACGCCCCATTTTATAGGAAATTTGAAGTGTAATAAAGGCTCCGATCGAGAAAAAAAGATAGAGATAAAGATAAGGAGAGGCGAAATACCGGCTTACATTGAATCCTGAAAAAGTCACCAGTGTTTTTATGGAAACGATGATCATCCCAGTTGAGATTCCAGAAACGCCCGCAAACAAAATCGTTTTCAATCTTTTTGAAACAGGTTTCAGAAAAGCCGGAGTAATGATGAATAAGGGCAGTAAAGAGGCGGAAATGAGAGAAGGCAGTTTGACGATAGCCTGGTCGTTTTTCTGTTCGAAAATATTCAATGATATTATTGAAAGGAAAATCACTAGGGAAAAGATAAAATCGGATTTAAACAGCTTTTCTTTGAGAACGGCATGGGAGAGGAAGACGAGAACCACGACTCCCCATCCTGCAAATGAAGATACAATGTGAGGTTCGAGATACTTAAGGGCGACGGCATTGGGAACGATATAGCAGTTCATGATTACAAAGCCCGTAATCCAGGTAAAAAGGCTTTTATAATATTTTTTGTCTTTTTTCTCTTTATAGCCTATCCATGATATGCCCTTTTTCATCAGGACAAAACCGCTGGAAAGAAGTGTATAAGCCAGAACAACCAGAAAAATACTGGATCCAAAAGTCATAGATAAAAATTAATGAAGGAAAACCGAAAGCAGAGCCCTAAACATCAGCCGTCTCACGGCTGATGTATACCAAAGTTTCTTTTCAATTTATCTGGAGAGATTTATCCCGGTCCCCAGAAGAATGACAAAAACGACCAGGTAAAAAACGACAGCAATAGCCATCCAGGCTAGGCTTGCTTTGGCCCAGTTAGATTTGCTTGTTTTTGTGTTGGAACCGAAACCCCACACAAAAAGAAGAACAAGATTGACAATGGGAATTGCCATTAAGAGAAGAGTTAAAAACCACTCTCCGAAAGTGACTTCTTTCCGTTCTTCCATTCCGTAACCTCCTAAATATTATATTGATAACCTGATAATCGGTTTCTTCTTTTTTGCTTATTTTCCCTCATATTCTTTATTGCCGTATCAATGATGCTGCTGTTCTAACAAGAAGCTAGAAACAGGTTATATTTCCCTGGGACAAAAATCAATGTTTTTTTAAAGAAAAGAAATTTTCGCTTTTTTTATCTTGTGCTGTACCCGGCTTTTTTTAAGGCCGCTCTTACGGTTATATGCATTGGTTCAATGTAGGGAGCATTTATATCCTCGGCCTTAAGAACAAGCGGGATTTCAGTACATCCTGCTATGACTGCCTCAGCCCCCTTGTTTATGAGAGAAATGGCCGCTCGGATAATATTCTCGCGGCTGTTCCCTGTTTTATATCCGGCTTTTATTCCTCTTTTTCCAAATATAGCATCCATAATGATTTTTTGTTCGTTTTCATCAGGAGTCATCAGCTGGATATCTTTTTTTTCAAAAGCGTTATGAAAAATACCCGATTTGATGGTGCCGCTGCTGGATAAAAGGCCTGCCTTTTGAAGGCCGGGAAAATTTGTTTTTACCCATTTGACCGCTTCATCAAGAAGGCTTATGAATGTGAAGTCCCGTTCTTTTATAACATCCTGTATGAAGTAATGAGCTGTGACACAGGGCATGACAATAATCTCAGCGCCCGAATTTTGAAGGAGGGATATGCCTTTTATAAGGTAGGGGACGGGATTTTCACCCTGTTTAAAGATGGCATCGGTCCTGGGTGGTGTCTCTGGGTTGCTGAAAATGATTATTTTTGGGTGATCCTGGTCCTTTTCTGTTTTTGCTTCCTCGATGAAAAGGTTGAACATAAAGGCCGTGGCTTCAGGCCCCATTCCTCCAAGTATTCCTATGGTTTTCTTTTCTTTTTCAGGCATTTTGTATTCTCCATGAAGGAATGATGGTGAGAAAGTTGTTTTTTAAGTTCAATTTTTTCTCTCTTAGGAGTCTATAGAGATACCACAAAGAAATAATTCGGTCAATCAACCTAGAAAAAAATTGACATGGTTCGTTTTTTTGATATAATGATTCAAAAAAACGGGTATGACATCAAATGTTGTGTATTATAAGGAGGGAAAATGAAAAAGACTGCTGTTATTTTTCTTGTGTTAGCGTTTGTTCAGTTTATCACAATCCCTGCGTTTTCAACAGACTCACATTTGCCAGATACTGACAGTTCCACAGTTCAAGAATTTTCTTTGAAAACCGATTACACAAGCAGGGCCAATATGAGAGCCGTTCTTTTTCCATCAGGCGTGTCACTAGCGGAAACAGCTGCTTTTCCTCAAGAAACTTCAGAAGAAATGACACTTGAGGAAGACATCACTTCGCTTAAGAAAAAGAAGACCGGCTATTTGTTAGGCGGCATAGGCCTGATAGCGGCTGGGGGAGTGTGTTTCTATCAGTTCACTCAAGTTGAACCAAAAAAGGGAGGATTAGCTGGAGCTGGTGAGACGGAGGGAGAAAGAAGCAGTACAACCGGCGGGGGGAAAGCGGTTTGGGTCGCTCTCGGCGCTGTTTCAGCTGCTATCGGTGTGGCTTTGATAAGCCAGTATTCTAAGACCAACAAAGCGATTAAAGCCAAGGAAAAAGAGCTTGAAAATTTATCTCAGGCTCAGCAAAGACTTGCCCAGGCTGTAAGCAGGTAAAAGCATAAGAGCGGCTCTGTTTTTCCGTTGGTTTTGTAAAAGAGTCTTTCTCTATGCACAGCTATTGAGAAGGATGGCGGAATAGCTACTCTGAGATTCCGAGAAGGTCCAGCATAAAAGCGTATTCAAGAGCGGTCCTTTTGAAACGCTTGAAACGTCCTGAAGCTCCTCCGTGACCTGATTCCATATCAACGTCTAACACAAGGAGATTGTCATCTGTTTTCAAATCTCTTAATTTGGCCACCCACTTGGTAGGCTCGAAATACTGGACCTGTGAATCATGAAGCCCGGTCGTTACCAATATGGCCGGATAATCCTGTTCTTTGACATTGTCATATGGGGAATAAGAGAGCATGTACTCATAGTATGTTTTATCTTTGGGGTTTCCCCACTCATCAAATTCACTGGTAGTAAGAGGTATGCTTTCATCAAGCATAGTGGTCACAACGTCAACCCAGGGGACAGCTGCTATCACACCTTTCCACAGATCCGGTCTCATGTTCAGCACAGCACCCATAAGCAGTCCTCCGGCGCTTCCACCCATGGCAAAAAGTTTGTCTGAATTGGTGTATCCTTCCTGGATTAAATATTCGGCGCAGTCTATAAAGTCAGTGAAAGTATTCTTCTTTTTGAGCAGTTTTCCATCTTCATACCAGTCTCTGCCCATCTCAGAGCCACCCCTGATATGAGCTATGGCATAGATAAATCCTCTGTCCAGGAGGCTCAGTCTCACTGAACTGAAACTTGGGTCCATACTGGCTCCGTAAGAGCCGTAGCCGTAAAGAAGAAGCGGGTTGTTTCCGTCCTTAGCTATTCCTTTTCTGTAAACAAGGGAAACAGGGACCTTTGCACCGTCTCGTGCCGTGGCCATAAAGCGCTCGCTTTGATAGTCGTCAGGATCGAATTCTCCGATCACTTCCTCTCTTTTAAGCAGTTCTCTCTCTCCGGTCTTCATGTTATAGTCATATACAGATGCGGGAGTGGTGAGAGAGGAATAGGAGAAGCGCAGGACCTCGGTGTCAAATTCAAGATTGCTTGTAGGATAAGCTACATAAGCCTTGTCTTCGAAATCTATGTAATAATCCCTATCGTCTGTTTGGCTCATAACTCTTATCTGTCGAAGGCCGTCCTTTCTTTCACTCAGGACCAGGTAGTCCTTAAAGACATCAATGTCACTAAGAAGAACTTCTTTGCGGTGGGAGATCACTTCTCTCCAGTTTGATTTATCAGTATGATTGATATCTGTCTCCATAAGACGGAAATTTTTTGCATTCCAATTGGTTACGATATAGAATCTATCTTGATAATGGGCTATGGAATACTCGTGGTCTTTTTCTCTTTCCTGAAAGATTTTAAATTCGCCGGTAGGATTGTTGGCATCCAGATAACGCATCTCTGAGGATAGAGTCTGGTAGGATGCAATAATCAGAAATCGGTCTGACTTTGTTTTATAAATGGTTGTGGAGAATGTGTTGTCCTTTTCGTGGTAGATTTCAACATCCTGAGAGGCGTCTGTACCCATTATATGCCTGAATATTTTAAACGCCCGCAGAGTGTCGTCTTTCGTTGTGTAGAAAAGGGTTTTATTGTCATTGGCCCACACAGCTCTTCCGGTGGTGTTGGGGATTGCATCTTCGAGTGTTTCGCCTGTAGAGAGGTTTTTGATGTGTATGGTGTATTTTCTTCGGCTGACCGTATCCACACCGTAAGCCAGGTAATTGTTGTTCTGGCTGACACTCAAGCCTGCCACACTATAGAAGGAATGTCCTTTAGACATCTCTTGGACATCCAGCATGACTTCTTCTTCCGCATCCAGAGAGCCTTTTTTCCTTGAATAAACAGGGTAATCATCTCCTTCTTCAAAACGGGAATAATAAAAGTATCCGTTGTCTAAATAGGGAACCGATATATCTGTCTTTTTTATCCTTCCTATGATTTCGTTGTAGAGTTTATCCTGGAGCTTTTCTGTATGCTTCATGACAGCTTCTTTATAGGCGTTCTCAGCCTTAAGATATTCTATGACTTTGGGATTATCCCTCTGGCTTAGCCAATAATAAGGATCGATCCGGGTATCCCCGTGGATGGTTAATTCTTTTGGGATTTTTTCTGCTTTTGGAGGCATTATGGACTCCTCTGTTTTGTTTTGTGAACAGCCGAATGTCATGAGTAATACGGTTAGTGTTAAAAAAAACAAAATCCTTGATTTTTTCATGCCTTTTAGATGGGAACTCATTCTTTTCTCCTTTAAAATTCAGCAGATGAGAAAATCATATTCAATTCATTTTGATAATTCAAGGGAAAATTAATCCTGGGGAGTGAAATTGCAATCACAATAGTTCTGTATTAGAATGTGATTTCAAAATGACTTCTTCCAAAAGAGATGCAAAAGAATCTAAGAAGATTATCAGGACTTTTGCCGCGGCATCATTTTTGAATGATATGGGTTCGGATATGATCTACCCCATATGGCCTCTTTTTGTGACCCAGATACTCAAGGCAAATATGACAGCTTTGGGATTTCTTGATGGTCTTGGAGATGCCCTTGTGTCTATATCTAAAGCTGTATCCGGCTACTTTTCTGATCGAATGAGGAGGCGGAAAATTTTCATATGGATTGGTTATTTGTTCGGGGCCCTCTCACGCATAGGTTACGCCTTGTCTTCAGTATGGACCCATCTGATCCCTTTCCGGGTATTGGACAGGAGCGGAAAAATAAGAGGAGCCCCAAGAGATGCCTATATCGCAGATATTTCAGTACAAAAAAACAGGGGAAAAAGTTTTGGGTATATTCGAGCCATGGATCATCTGGGCGCTGTATGCGGGATCATCCTGTGCATTGTCTTTTTTAAACTTCTGGGATACAAAATGCTTTTTTTTCTTGCGGCTGTTCCGACTTTCATCAGTGTGGCATTGATCATTTTGTTTATCAAAGAGAAAAAACCAGAGAAGATAAAGCTTTATAAAGGGATTTCCATAAAAGATTTGGATAGAAATTATAAACTTTTTCTTTTGTTGAGCTCTATTTTTTCTTTGGGTACTTTTAGTTATTCGTTTTTATTGATATACGGCCATAAACATGGCTTTAATACGACTTTTATACCCGTATTGTACCTTATATTTTCTGCAGCGGCATTTTTATTATCTATCCCTATGGGAAGACTAGCTGACAGAATCGGAAGAAGACCTGTGCTGTTTCTCTCTTTTTTTTTATGGGCGTCAGTGCTTGTCTTTCTGATCAGCGGAGAAAGCCGTCTTACTGTTATCCTTAGTTTTATTTTGTACGGAGCTCACAAAGGGGCGCTTGAACCGGTGCAAACCGCCTTTGTCTGCGAGCTGGCCCCAGAAAAATTCCGTGCCAGCGGATTGGGAGGATTTCAGATGATGACAGGATTGTGCACTCTGCCCGCTTCTTTTATTGCCGGGATTTTATGGGAGAGTATTGGTATGACCGCCCCCTTCTATTTTTCGCTAGTCCTTACTGCAACAGCGGGCGTTCTTCTTCTTTTCGTAAAAACTTAAGGCTGTTCTTTTTTCTCCTTGACGGGCATCTTGTATTTTTTCTCTCCCCACGGAGACCACAGCCCGTAACTTTTCTCATCAATCCTGCATTTTCCTTCAGAGGTCCATTTAAATCCGTAGTTGTATCCGAACCACAAGAATTCGTCTCCTCCTCCGTTTTCGGTTGTGATGATATAGCGGGCAGACACATTTCCGATCCCCAGCACTTTTTGTCCGGGGGAAGCAGAGTCACCTTTATTGGCATCAAAAGGGATCCATCCGAAGTTAGGAAGATAGACTTCTGTCCACCGGTGAAACACATCGTCAATACCTGCGTCATCGCCTCTGCGGCTCACCGCTCCCACATATCTTATGGGAACGCCTAAAGCCCGGCATAAGGCTATCATGCAGTAAGAATATTCGGAACATGAAGCTGTGCCCCGCCGCAGTACAGTGGGCGCAGGATTCCATCCCCCTAATGGTTTGAGGTTGTAGCTTAAGTTTTTCCCCAGATAGTCAAAAACGCGAAGCGCTATCCAATAGGGATTTGTTTCATCTCCGGCGATTTTGTGCGCCAGGTTCTGGATAAACGGGTCATTTATTCTGTATTTATCACCGTCTGCGGTATATTTTTTTCTTATATCTTGGGGAATATCCTGTAACTTTCCTGCTTTATCTGGATATATAAAGTATTCTGTAGAAAAGATCTTTGCCTTCACTCTCCAACCCGGTTTTACCACTGAATTTTTCTTAAGATCCTCGTAATGGAAATGGGCGATTTCTTGCCCCCAACTATCAGTTATGATTTCATTTGGCTCCTGATCGAACTGAAGAGGCTCCATTAATTCCTGGTTATCCCTGTTCTTTGGTATCGGAAGATAGATGTCGAGAGATTTGATATTTCCGGGGCCGTAGTTTCGAAATTCTTTGATAAAATGGAGATTCATATGGCGCTCGTCCCATTTAGACAAAAAATCTTGGCAGAAGACTTTGATTTTATATATTTCCCTGTTTTCATAATCGACATTCCAGACAGCGTTTTCGCCCCAGGCAAGGCCGTAAGGAAAAGGCCCGTGGCTCCGGAAAGAGGAAAGGCAGAGGCCGTCAGAGGGATTGACAAGGTAGATTCTGTCATCGACTCTGTCCGAAACCCAGAGATATTTCCCGTCAAATGTCAAGCCTGCCGGTTCTCCTGCAGGGGAAGGGAAGTTCTGTACCATCATCCCGTCAACAGGAGATACCTTGAGGATGATATCACGTCTGTAATCGGTCATCCAAAGAAACTCGCCGTCCCATGCCAGGTCCCTGGGATATAAACTGTTTGATTCTAAAACAGCTGTGGCCGTTCCTGTTTCAGGATCTATTTTGTACATGTGTTTTTCTCCTGAGTCCACATGCCAGAGAGCTTTTCCGTCCCATGCCAGGCCTTCCGGATTATAGCCGGGAGAGTCAAAGCTTTTAATAACCTTTCCTGTTTTTGGTTCTATTTCAAAGATTTTATCTTCATAGGAATCAGCTATCCATAAGTGGCTGCCATCCCATGCAAGCCCTGTAGGGCAGGGTCCGGGGGTTTCTATTACCTTGAGGACATCTCCAACCTCTGTCCAGCCAAAAGAGGATAATAGAAGGCAGATGAACCCTAGAATAAGTGTTTTTTTCATTGATACCTCCTTATTAACAGGTTAATTTTAAATATTTATCTTTTATAAATAATATTTGATGCCGAACCTAAGAACTAAGGAGTTTAGATTCAGGGGGAACTTTTCAGTTGAGGTCCCGTTGTTCATGTCCGTGATAATGGTCGTTCCCTCTGCTTTTCTGTATAAAAAACAAACCTCACCAAAGAGAGCCAGATGATCGTTTAATTTGAAAAGAGAACCTGCGCCTGTGTGAAAGCTTATTCCGTTATTCACTTTCTGGTTTATGGATATTTCAGGTATGGTTATCAAATCCTCCATGTCAAAGTGAGTGAAAATCATGCCGGCTCCTGCGAACACATATGGAATAAATCCTTTGCTTTCTAAAATGTGGTAATACATAGATGCCTGGAACGGAGCCATGCTTAAGGTGCCGTTATAAAGCCCGTCAGTCTCTTCATGCACACTGCTTTTCCAGTAAACGAAGTTGAAAACAAGAGCTGTATTTTTTAACAGAGGAATGGAAAATCCGAATCCGGTTTCGTATCCCGAGTCAATATTCTCTTTTAAAAACCAGGACAGTCCTCCGTTTACATGCACACTGCCTAGAGGATTTTGAGCCAGTAATGGAGTCAAAATAAAGAGGACAGCTAGAATAGCAATGCCATGTTTTGTTTTTTTGTTTACTCCTTGTTTTCCCATAAAAACCATCTGTTTATATTTATCTGGAAAAACGTGTTGTATCGGTCTTATTTTTTTCTGTACTCATACCATTTTTTTATAGCGTCCACAGATGCGTTAATGGCCGGGTATGCAATAGGAGATGCGGATAACAGCGGGTGGGTGCCTATCTGGAGGTTATCTATATCCATATCCGTCATTTTATTCAGAATCATGACTGAGAACATATTGACCATTTCTCCTACTGAATCGCCTCCGTATATCTGGGCCCCTAGGAGTGTATGGGAGTATCGAGAAAATGTGAGTTTTAGAAAAAGCTTTGAGGCGCCCGGTAATTTTCCGGGGTGCCGGTCAGTTGTGGTCGCGGTCCCAACAATGTAATCCATATTCATTTCCTTTGCTTTTTCTTCGGTAAGACCGCTGGTGCCAAATGCGGTATTCCCGATTTTTGTGGAAAAGGAACCAAGGACTCCTATGAACTTTCTCATGACTTTGATCTCGAAGAGGTTGGATCCCACCAGCCTTCCTTCGGCCATGGCGGTCGAGGCCAGCATTATGTTTGAGAAATTTCCTGTAAAAAAGTCATATTTTGCCGCACAGTCCCCAATGGCGAAGATATCTTTGTCAAAAGTGCGCAGATATTCGTTGACCCATATGCCGTTCCTTGGGTGCACGGCCAGTCCGAATCCGCTGGCTAAAGTCACATTCGGCCTGGCCCCTGCAGAGACGAGAACCATATCAGCCTTTATCTCTTTTTCGTTATCCAGTACAACCCCTGTTACTTTCTTGTCTCCCTGAATAGCATTCACTCTATGACCCACAATGACTTCGATTCCTTGAGATTCAAGTATTTCCTGTGCTTTATTGCCGAATTCACGGTCCATTGTGGTGGGCAGGAGCCGATCCAGCATTTCTATTATGGTCACTTTTTTCCCGTTTTTTATGAATTCGTCAGCCATCTCCACTCCTATATAGCCTCCACCGATGATCACGATATCTTGACATTTTTCCGCATACTTCCTCATATGAGATAGGTATTCATAATCTTTTTTTACAGAAAAAATGCCCTCTTTTGTAATACCTTGGATGGGAGGCAAAAGAGGCACAGAGCCCGTTGCTATGACAAGTTTATCATAGCCGACTTCCTTGCCGCTTTTCAGTTTTAGAGTCTTTCCTTCTTTTTCGATGACTTCATCAATGATTAAATCCGCTCCTGTTTTTGTGACCAGTTCATCGGGAAGTATGTTTTCTTCGACCGAATTTAGAGAATGGATTATATAAGGAATACCGCAGGGGATTAAAGCAACCTTTTCTTTTCTGATGAGAGCGATTGTTTTGTCAGGGTAAATTGTGTGAGCTGAAAGGGCACAGGTAACCCCTGCCGCCCCTCCACCGATTATAATGACATCATATTTTTGCATTTATTTAACTCCTCCTTAATAAACCTGGATGATGAACAAGCCGAGGTTGCTGCAGATGCAAGGCACAGGATGCGAAACTGTGGTCCTTCACCGCGAGTACCCTGTAACGAAGCAGATGCAGTAAGATCGGCTTGCCTATATTGTAAAAAAATGAACATCGCCGTTTTTTTATGAACAGGTCAGGTAAATTTAGTTATTTATGATTATGTATATTGCCTTGCCATCATACTCCTAACCAATTACTAATAATATATCAATTTTTTTGTTCAGTCAAAGTACACCTGGCTGTGATAATATTCCTCATGGTTTGAGTTTTATATTGACTGGGTGTGTTTGTTGCCTATATTATTTTATTTCAAAGACAGTCAATTAGGCTGTATTTTTGCTTAGGGAAAGGAGGGAAAGGAGGAGAGTTTTTTAAAGAGGAGTATTCTTATGAAAAAGAATGAATCAAAAAAAAAGGGAGTCCCTCTTTCAGATGAGATTTCCAGAAGGGATTTTCTGAATTGCATGGGAGTCATGGCTTTTGCCAGCACTGCCTTGGGCAGTCTTTCCTGGTCGAAATTGAAGGGTGAAAATGCTGGGGACCAACCGAAGCTCGGCCGCATTCCACTGATAGTACAGCCGGTCTTGACATACAGCACTCCCCAACGCCGGCATCAGAGGAGCTGGAGGTCATGGGGAGGCATTCAGACCAAGCAGGATGCGGAGGAAGAGGGATCCCGGATAAGAGGAGAGCTGACAAGGGTTAAGGCAAAGGCTGATTTTCCTTTAGAAATCAAACCTCTTGTGGGAATACGCAGTAAAGACGAGGCTTTAAAGCTCAGAAGTTCACCTGACGTGGATGTGTTTCTCATCTATGCAGCCGGAGGATGGATGGATATTTTTGATGCCGTGCATGAACATGGAAAGGACATGATTTTTTTCTGCCGGCACAGGTCAGGCCCTGTGTATCTCTGGTACGAAATAATAAGCCCTCGGTATCTCCGTCAGCATACAGACTCTTTATCTCTGAAGGGGGTAAACCAGGACGATGTGGTCATTGACAGTCAAGGAGAAATTCTCTGGCGTCTTCGGGCTCTGTGCGGATTAAAAAATGCGAAAAACACGAGAATTTTAGCTGTGGGAGGACCGGGAGCCTGGTCTCAGCCCGGTGAGGTCGTTCCCGATCTCGTCAGGAAGAAATGGGGATATGACATTCGGACCTTGACTTACGAAGATCTCGGAGCCCTTATTAAGGAAGCACGGATGGATAAGGAAGCTGTCCAGAGAGCCCGTTTGAAGGCTGAAAAATACTGTCAGAGCAGGCATGTCAGATTGGAAACAAAAAGGGAATTCGTTGATAATGCGTTCCTGCTGGAAGATGTTTTTAAAAGCCTCATGCATAAGGCAGAATGCCGGGCTTTGACCATAAAAGGATGCATGAGTACGATTATGCCCCTTGCTGAGACATCCGCATGTTTGACTCTGAGTCTTTTGAATGATTCTGGATATCTGGCTTTCTGTGAGTCTGATTTCGTTGTTATCCCGGCCGGGATTCTCTTGGCCGGTATCTCAGGGAAACCTGTCTTTCTCAATGACCCGACCTTTCCGCATGATGGAGTTATAACTTTAGCGCACTGCACAGCCCCGAGGAAAATGGACGGGAGGACACTTGAGCCGGTGCGGATTCTGACTCATTTCGAATCAGACTATGGAGCAGCCCCCAAAGTAGAGATGAAAAAGGGGCAGGCCCTGACAAATATCATTCCTGACTTCAAGTCTAAAAGATGGCTTGGACTTCCAGGTGAAATCCTTGATTGTCCTTTCCTGGATATCTGCCGCTCCCAGATCGATGTAGGTTATAAATGCAGTTCCAGGAAGCTTACCGAAAAAATGCAGGGTTTTCATTGGATGACCGGATACGGCCTCTATTTCCAAGAATTGGGTTATGCCTTGAGGCGTGTGGGGATTGAGTGGGAAGTTCTCAGGGATGTTTGAGTTAAATAGGTTAAGGAATTTCTATTGCGGCAGAAAAATAGAGGATTATTCTGATTTCCGTGAGAATCCTTTGATCCAGATAAAGTAACAGGGGATCCCGAGCAAAACAGTCACGACAGCAGCTGTGGATTCAAGGGGACGGTTGAGATAATTTATAATCATGAGGAACAGACTGGAAGCAAGATAGAAAACCGGGACCGCAGGGTATCCCCAGACTTTAAAGGCATTAGCGTTGCCGATATGGCGCTTTCGGGCCAGGAAGATGCCGAACACAGCCAGCCACGGGAAAATATTCAAAGCGAATCCGATATAGACCAGAAGCTGTTCAAAAGATCCGATGAGCACCATGAGAACCGCAATAGCGCCCTGAATCAGGATAGACCTTCCCGGCACTTTGTACCTGCGGTGTATTTTTGCGGCAAAAGGGAAAAACAGTCTATCCCGGGCCATGGCAAAATAAACCCGGGGGCCTATGATGACAAAAGCGGATAAAGAGGAAAGAAGGGCCAGGCTTATAAGAAGCCCTAGGGCATCTCCCATCCAGGGTCCAAAGGCTTTGGTAGAGGCTCTTTCCGCAATGGCAATGGTTCCTTTCGCCTGATTATAGGGAAGAGCCTGGAATATAAAAAGGTTCAGTGCCAGATAGAGAAGGATCACTATGGATGTGCCTAATATTAAAGACAAGGGCAAATTCTTTCTGGGATTTTTTATCTCTCCGGCAATATAAGAACTGGCATTCCATCCGCTGTAAGAGAACATGACAAGCATCATGGCTGTTCCAAAAGCCAGCCACGAGCTCTGGCTTTCTGTAACAAAGGAAAACGCTGAGATTCCTCTTCCTCTGGAAAGAGCTATGCCGGCTCCGGCAAGTCCCACTACGATCCCTATTTTGAGAAAGGTCAGGAAATTTTGGACTTTTGAACCCGCCTTTAAGCCCATGTAGTGTATTCCGGTAAACAGGATAATGAGAAAAAGAGCAGCGCCTTTTTTTATAAAAAAAAGTTGATTTGAGGTTGCGCCTAAAACTTGAGTCTGGAGCCCCTCAAAGATATACTCTGAAAAGGCCATGGCTGAAGCGGCAATGGGAACCGAAAATCCCACAAAAAAACTGGTCCAGCCTGTAAGGAAGCCGATGGAAGGGTGATAGATTTTTTTGAGATAAACATATTCTCCGCCAACCTTAGGCATTCGCGTCGCAAGCTCTGCATAGGAGAGGGCGCCGGCAAGGGCAATGAGCCCTCCGAGAAACCAGCAGATCAGGATCCAGCCGGAACTGGGAAGCTGGCCCGCCATGATGCCCGAAGTAGTAAAAATACCAGCCCCGATCATATTTGCCACCACAATGGAGGTGGCTGTAACCGGCCCTATTTTTCTTTCCATGTTCTCGTCAGGCGGCGTGAGAGGCAACTTATTCATAGGATTGGATGGTTAATGCTATCATAAAATGGGCCGGTTTTATAGATTTGTATAGATTTTTATTTTCTTTTGTAGCTTACAGAAATCCCTGCCTGGCTTTCTGAGAGAAGAGATGTTTCAAATTCTTCCTGCTCCAGCATGAATTCATAATACTCGCTGGTTCCGCTACGTCTTCCCCAGCGGCTTTTGCCCGATGGATGCACATTATGCGCTGCGATGCAGCCTCCTGTCTCCAGTTTGGGAATAACCGCTTTAGCATAATTGGTGTACCACTCTTTATCAGCATCAATAAAGACAAAGTCAAAAGGCCCTTCCAATTTGGGGACCAGATCGTGTGCGTCCGCCAGCCAGGTATCTATGTATTCCAAGAGTCCTGCTTCCTTAAAGTTACTCAGGGCTTTGGCGTAACGCCTTTCATCTATTTCAATCGTGATGAGCTTCCCCCCAGTCCTGCTGAGGGCCCAGGCAATCCAGGTTCCTGAGCGCCCGGTTGAGGTGCCGATTTCAAGGGCCCTGGTATAGCCGTTCTCAATAATAATATCATAGAGGATCTGGCCGTCCACTTCAGGGACATTCATGTCCCTCCATTGGTATTGGTGGCTTTCCAGAAAAGATTTGACCTTTTTGTCCAGCTCTTGAGGTTTATAACTGTACGCAGAGAATCCAGAGAAAACAATGGCAGCCATTGAAGCAATGCATAAAAGAAAGAATTTAGATGAAAGGCCTCCGATCATGCTCATCACATCCTCCAGCTTTGGGATTCAAATCAGCTTCCATATAATTAGACGAAGGATGGAGAATAATCTTCCATGAATTAACCTGACCTATTCATAAAAAGATGGCGATG